>NZ_JCBDGX010000192.1:0-68172 GCF_059834345.1 Vibrio sp. R11-SG3-ISO3-SZ | reverse complement strand
GGGGTTGAAACTGCATGAAGACTGGGGGACGACGCCAGCTTCTATTGATACCTGCTTGACGGTAGCGGATGAGATGGACGTGCAGGTGGCGATACACACCGATACTCTCAATGAGTCCGGCTTTGTCGAATCGACATTGAAGGCGATCGGCGATCGCGTCATTCATACCTATCACACCGAAGGGGCAGGGGGCGGTCACGCGCCAGATATTATTCGCGCCGCCGGTGAAGCCAATGTGCTGCCGTCGTCGACCAACCCAACACGCCCGTACACCGTTAACACGGTCGATGAGCATTTGGACATGTTGATGGTGTGCCATCACCTCTCACCATCCATTGCAGAAGATGTGGCGTTCGCGGAGTCTCGCATCCGCCGAGAAACCATCGCCGCCGAGGATATTCTTCACGACTTGGGCGCTTTCTCGATGATCGCTTCGGACTCACAAGCTATGGGGCGAGTCGGTGAAGTGATCACACGCACTTGGCAAACGGCGCACAAAATGAAAGTGCAGCGCGGCAGTTTGAAACAAGATTCTAGCTACAGCGATAATTTTCGTTTGAAGCGTTACATTGCCAAGTACACCATCAACCCGGCGATCACACACGGAATGGCCCATGAAATTGGTTCGATTGAAGTGGGTAAATTGGCGGATTTGGTGTTGTGGAAACCCGCTTTTTTCGGCGTTAAACCGAGCGTGATTTTGAAAGGCGGCATGATAGCCATGGCGCCGATGGGCGATCCGAACGCATCCATTCCCACTCCACAGCCGGTCCATTACCGTGGCATGTTTGGCAGCTACGGCAAAGCGGCGCAAAAGACCTCGATGCTGTTTGTCTCGCAAGCCGCTCACCAAGCCGGGATTGCCGCTGAACTGGGCTTAGGCAGTCAAATCGGCGTGGTGAGCCACTGCCGTGACATCCGTAAAGCCGATATGAAGTTAAACGACTGGCAGCCGCACATCGAAGTGGACTCGCAAACCTATCAAGTTCGCGCGGATGGCGAGTTGCTGGTGTGTCAACCTGCAGACGTGCTGCCAATGGCGCAGCGCTATTTCTTATTCTAGGAGAACAACCATGATCGAACTGACGGAAATTGCTCAGGAGATAACCATTCAACCCCACACATTTCTCAGTTTGCCGATCGACAGCCGTATCAAAAGCCGTTTAAAGGTCAAATTGGATGATGGCCGTGACGCGGGACTATTTCTTCCTCGCGGACACATTTTACGCGGGGGAGAGCAGCTCAAAAGCCCATGCGGATTGGTGGTTGAGGTGATTGCCGCGCCAGAAAGTGTCTCGACCGTCTACTGCAGTGACCTGCATTTATTGACGCGCGTTGCTTACCACTTAGGAAACCGCCATGTGCCGTTGCAAGTGGCGTTTGGTTGGGTACGTTACCAGCATGATCACGTACTCGATGACATGGTCACTGGGCTCGGCGCGAAAGTGACGGTCGAGCAAGCGGCCTTTGAGCCAGAAAGTGGTGCTTATGGCGGGCGTTCTGCTGGGGGCCATCATCACCATCACTAAATGGCTTTGATAGGGCACGCGCGTTGTCAGCGTTGACGACAGCGTGGCCAGTTTCTCTTTCAACCTATTTCAATGGATAGATGACTTACAAGGACAGTGTTATGCGAATCTCTTTTATTCCCTCCGTCGGCGCGTTTGCCGCCACTACGATGGCAAGCCCAGTATTTGCTCACCCCGGCCATGAGGGCGGATCTTTTTCGGCTGGATTGACACACCCTGTGACCGGGTTGGATCACCTCGTCATGCTGATTGCGTTCGGCATGCTGACAGCCTGTCTATCGGTCAGTTGGCGCGGCAAAGTAACGCTGATGCTAGCGGCACTCGCGACGTTATTACTGGGGCTAAGCGCAGGTAAAGTGTTTGGCGGCTTTGGTGGCGTCGAGCTGGCGGTTGGGGCCTCACTGTTTGTGGTCAGCGGCGCCATATGGCAGTCATTCAATCGCTCCAAGCCGCTATTGAATTTGGCGGTTGGCCTCAGCGTCGGGCTGATGTTCTTTCATGGTTACGCGCATGGCGTTGAATCAACGGGCAGTGTTCTTCCCTTTGCCAGTGGCATGTTGACCGCCGCCGCCGGTTTGATGGTGCTGGGCTTACAGTTTGGCCGAGCGTTGTCGAGCCCTTGGTTATCGGTTGGCGTCGCGTCTGCCAGCGCTTTGATTCTGCTGCCGTAACGGATGTAGCCAATGATGAGCGAACCTCGCGCGGTGTATCGACTGTTCCAGCTGATCAGTCCCTCTTTGCCTATCGGCGGGTTCACCTACTCGCAAGGGCTAGAGTGGGCGGTCGAAGCACAATGGGTGACCGACAAAGAGGGCATGCACCAATGGTTGATCAACATGCTGTTCAATAGCGTGGCGACCTTAGAACTGCCGTTGATTGACAGATACTTCGAGGCGCTCGGGAATGCGGACATCGCGCGCATTCAATCACTCAGTGACACCCTGTACGCCAGTCGTGAAACCAAGGAGTTGCGCGCCGAAGAGTCTCAGCGAGGAGTCGCCCTCAAAACGCTTTTGGTGCAACTGGGGGTGGATCACGACGCGTTTCATCACCCTGAAGTGAAAATCAATCAACTGCTCGGTTTGTGTGTCGCCGCCGAGCAGTGGCAGATCGAACCTGAATCACTCAAACAAGGCTACCTTTGGAGCTGGGCGGAAAATCTCATTATGGCCGGGGTGAAATTAGTGCCGCTCGGTCAAACGGATGGCCAGCGAGCGCTGATCGCTCTTAGTGACGAATTTGAGCACGCCATCGCGCACGCTCGGCAGATTGAAGAGTGGATGATGGGCAGCTTTACCCCCAGCGTCTCCATCGCCAGCAGCTTACACGAGACACAATACACGCGATTATTTCGCTCATAACGTCTGTGCAGTTTTGTACATAGAATTGGAGAAGAAGGACAATGGAGAGTTACAAACAGCCATTAAGGGTCGGCATTGGCGGCCCGGTAGGTTCAGGCAAAACCGCGCTGTTGGAAGTGCTGTGCAAAGCGATCCGCGATAAGCTCAACATCGCGGTGGTCACTAACGATATCTATACCCAGGAAGACGCGAAGATCCTCACTCGCGCCGAGGCGCTTGAGCCCGATCGCATCACCGGTGTCGAAACCGGCGGCTGTCCTCACACGGCGATCCGCGAAGACGCCTCTATGAACCTCGCCGCAGTGGAAGAGTTGGCCAAACGCCATCAAAATCTCGATGTGGTGTTCATTGAAAGTGGCGGTGACAACCTTAGTGCGACCTTTAGTCCTGAGCTCGCTGATCTGACCATCTACGTCATTGATGTGGCGGAAGGGGAGAAAATCCCGCGTAAAGGCGGGCCGGGCATCACACGTTCGGACTTACTGGTGATCAACAAAATCGATCTTGCGCCGTATGTTGGAGCGTCTCTTGAAGTGATGGAGTCGGATACCCAGCGCATGCGTCCGACCAAACCGTTTGTGTTTACCAACTTAAAAGAGAGCCAAGGGCTGAGCACCATCATCGATTTCATCGTGACACAAGGGATGTTGACCATGAAAAGCGCGTCAGTTTAACGTGCTTGAAAGGCTGGGTGCCAACGCTCGCATCTCGGCGCGGTTTAGGGTTATACTCCCCGAGTTTTTTACTGGGTTAACGCACGTCGGGGCGATGAATGATATCGAAAAACCAACTCAAATTACTGCGCGCATTGGGACAAAAGAAGCAGCGTAAAGCCAATGGACTGTTTTTAGTTCAAGGTGAAAAGAACGTCCTAGAGCTCATCGTGAGTGATCTTGAGGTCAAACAGATTTTCGCCACCCGAGACTTTCTCGACAAGCATCAAGAGACGCTGAGCGATTACGACTGTGTCGAAGCGAGTTTGGATGAGTTGACGAAAGCCAGCACATTGGTAAGTAATAATTCGGCCATCGCCGTGGTGGCGATCCCTAACTTGCCAGTGCCAAAAGCGCAGGGTTGGCTCATCGCGTTAGATGGCGTCAGCGACCCGGGTAATCTAGGGACCATCATTCGTGTCGCCGACTGGTACGGCATCAAACACATCATCGCCAGTCAGGACTGCGCCGACCCCTATAACCCGAAAACCATCAGTGCGACCATGGGCAGTTTTGGCCGCGTCAGCGTGACGCAGTGCGACCTGCCTGCCTATCTTGCCAGTGCCAATTTACCCGTTTATGGCGCATTTCTAGAGGGCGAGAGTGCTCACACGACGCAGTTTGCGCCGCAAGGCATCATCTTGATGGGCAGTGAATCGCACGGTATCCGCGAGCACGCCGCTCAGCATGTGAGTGACAAAATCACCATTCCGGCGTTTGGCGGGGCAGAATCACTGAATGTCGCTATGGCGACGGGTATTATTTTGGACAACCTGCGCAGGCAGCATCAGTAGGCAGAGCGTCGGTCTATTTCTCCAGCATGCCGAGCTTATTGAGCACGCCATTCCACTTTTCAGCCTCGTCCATGGCGGGTTTGACTTCAGTGAGATTGGGCCACAGCTCGGCAAGTTCGGCATTTAACTCAATAAAGACTTGCTGATCTTCCGCGAGTTCTTCTTCTTGGAAGATGGCGTTGGCGTCGCATTCAGGTACACACAAGCCGCAGTCAATGCAATCTACGGGGCTTATCACCATGAAGTTTGGGCCTTCATAGAAGGCATCAGCAGGGCAGACCGCGACACAGTCTGTGTATTTGCATTGGATACAGTTATCAGTCACGACAAAGGCCATGGTGCGCACTCATCTTGGTTCATTTTCGAATCGGCGATAATACCGATCCCGCTGCGTTTGAGCAATCCTCAGCCGAGACAAAAAGTGGTTTTCGTATGACAGGCCAATCGAGTTGACGTAAAATGCGCGCCATTGTGAGCGGTGTAGGTAGACAGCGCCGCTAAGACACCATCCTAACTGAGATACTCGTATGATACGTTTAACTGAAATTAAACTTCCTTTGGATCACGAGGAAGACGCTATTTTCGCGGCGATCGTGAAAAAACTGGCGATTCCCGCTGATCAGATCCTCTCCTTTAATGTCTTTAAACGTGGCTACGATGCTCGCAAAAAAACGCAAATCTTGCTGATTTATACGCTGGATGTTGAAGTGGCGGATCAAGCTGCGGTGCTTGAGGCGTTTGTCAGCGATCCTCACGTCAAAGAAACGCCGGATATGGAATACAAATTTGTCGCCAACGCACCCGCGGACCTGACCGAGCGCCCTGTGGTGATCGGTTTTGGTCCTTGCGGTTTGTTTGCGGGTTTGATTCTGGCGCAAATGGGTTTCAAACCTATCATTGTTGAGCGCGGTAAAGAGGTGCGTGAGCGCACCAAAGATACCTTCGGTTTTTGGCGTAAACGCGCGCTGAATCCTGAATCGAACGTGCAGTTTGGTGAGGGCGGCGCAGGCACCTTCTCTGACGGTAAACTCTACAGCCAAATCAAAGATCCAAAACACTATGGTCGCAAAGTGATCAAAGAGTTTGTGGAAGCGGGCGCGCCAGAAGAGATCGCCTACGTGAGTAAGCCGCACATTGGCACGTTTAAGCTAGTAACCATGATTGAAAAGATGCGCGCCAAAATCATTGAGCTCGGCGGTGAGATTCGTTTTAGCACGCGCGTGGATGATATCCACATTGATAATGGCCAGATCACGGGGTTAACGCTCTCCAATGGCGAACAAATCCAGTCCCGTTACGTGGTACTGGCCGTTGGTCACAGTGCCCGCGATACGTTTGAAATGCTCTATAAGCGCGGTGTGGAGATGGTGGCGAAACCTTTCTCGGTCGGTTTTCGTATCGAACACAAGCAATCGATGATCGATGAAGCACGTTTTGGTCCAAATGCCGGCAACCCGATTTTAGGCGCGGCAGATTACAAGTTGGTGCACCACTGTAAAAATGGTCGTACCGTTTACAGTTTCTGTATGTGTCCGGGCGGCACGGTAGTGGCTGCGACCTCAGAAGAGGGCCGCGTGGTCACTAACGGCATGAGCCAATATTCTCGTGCAGAGCGCAACGCCAACAGTGCGATTGTGGTAGGGATTACCCCAGAGCAAGACTACCCAGGCCATCCACTGGCTGGGATTGAGTTCCAGCGTCAATTAGAGTCGGCGGCTTATGAGCTTGGCGGCGCGACGTATGATGCGCCGGCGCAAAAGATCGGTGATTTCCTTAAAGGCCGCGATCCGAGCGCACTGGGTGAGGTGGAGCCATCGTTCACTCCGGGTATTAAATTGACCGACTTAGCCAAAGCGTTACCGGATTTCGCGATTGAAGCGATTCGTGAAGCAATCCCTGCGTTTGACAAGAAAATCAAAGGCTTTGCGACAGAAGATGGGCTACTCACTGGTGTAGAAACTCGAACGTCGTCGCCGGTGTGTATCACACGGGGTAAAGATTACCAGAGTGTCAATTTAAAAGGTTTCTTCCCAGCTGGGGAAGGCGCGGGTTATGCGGGCGGAATTTTGTCTGCGGGCATTGATGGCATTAAGGTAGCGGAAGCGCTCGCCATTGCGATGACGCAGTCAGAAGCTAACTAAGCGCTTTTAAAGTGCGCGTCCTCAGAACTGCACCCAATAAAACGGCCCATCTTGCGATGGGCCGTTTGTTTGAGGGCAATTTACACCGTAAATCGGCTCACTAGCTGGTACAACTCGTTGGCTCGGCCATTGAGTTCATTACTGCCTTGGCGGTTTTCATTGGCCAGATCCGCAGATTGCGAGCTTTGGTCCGAAATCACCACGATGCGCTGCGATATCTCTTGACCGACAATGCTCTGCTCTTCGGTCGCGGTCGCAATCAGCGAGTTCATGTCCATAATGGTGTCGATTGATTCCTGAATTTGGATCAGCGCTTTGGTGGCCGCATTGGCTTCCTCAACAGTGGCTGAACCCCGTTTTTGGCTCGATTCCATCGCGCGTACGGCGTCATCGGAAGCGGCTTTCAGTTTTTCAATCATACTGTGAATTTCACCGGTGCTGTCTTGGGTACGACTGGCCAGTTTACGTACTTCGTCGGCTACCACCGCAAAGCCCCGACCTTGTTCGCCCGCACGCGCAGCCTCGATGGCGGCGTTCAAGGCCAACAAGTTGGTCTGCTCAGCGATGTCTTGAATCACTTCCAGCGATGAAGAGATATTCTGTACGTCGGCTTCTAGACGCGAAATCACCGACGCCGCTTGCATCACCTCTTCAGCCAGCGCTTCCACTGAGTTGGCGGCAGAGTTGACGATTTGACGCGCTTCTTTGGCGTTATCGTCGGCTTCCTTGGCCGAGTTCGCCGCTTGGCTTGCGTTGTTGGAAATTTCGGACGCGGTTGTGGTCATTTCCGTCATTGCTGTTGCCACTTGTTCGGTCTCTTCACGTTGACCTGAAGCCAGTTCATCGACCTGCGTCGCTCGCTGAGTCATGTTATTGGTTTCAGCCAATACTTGCTGACCGACGTCGCTCACGCTGCGAATGATCTGTTGCAAGCTGGCAACGAACGCATTGAAGTTGGTACTGAGTTTTGCAAACTCAGGTACTTTGAATGCTTCCATACGTGCGGTCAGATCCGCTTCACCGCTGGCAAATGAGCTGATAGAGGCATCAAATTGTTCAATGGGTGACATGATGGTACGGTTCACGGTGACAGCAAAAATCGCCACCAAAATGGCAATCACCAAGCAGAACAGGGCGATGGCAGACAAGGTGGTTTCAAGTGCTGAGGTGGTCGCCATCTCCATTTCAGCGACAATCGCATCGATGTCATCGGTGTAGAAACCCGTCCCGAGCATCAAATCCCACTGTGGGATAAAAATGGAAAAACTTAACTTCGGCAGTGCGACGGTGCCGCCTGGCTTAGGGAAGTAGTAGGTGGTGTAATCCCCGGTTTTGGCGTTTTTCAGCAAGTCTTGAACCAAGTAGTTGCCTTGCTGATCTTGCAAATTGTAAAAGTTGTCGCCAATGCCTTTATCGCTTTTCCCGACCACAACTCGGATACCTTTGGAGTCATAACCAAAGATATAGCCTGAATCTCCAAATTCGAGCTGTTTCAAGGTTGGGATCGCTTCTTCAAGCGAAGCGCCTTGGTCAAGAAACGGCTGGATCGCAGATTGCGCCATCTGCACGTAGTTTTTCAGCTCGGCTTTTTTCATGTTCATCATGTTCTCACGAGTAACCTCAATCTGTGTTTGATTGAGTTCTGTGGTTTTGATGTACGTAAAGCTAAGCATGCCCAGTGCTATAACGATAAGGGGTACAAGCGCTAATATGTATAGGCGGCTTTTGATTGTTAGACTCATACAAAACTTCCTGTTTATTATCATGCGGTTATCTAATGTAACCTAGCCGTTGTCATACCTTGGTTGTTATGAAAGTAGTGTTGGTCAACCAAAGGTTTATGAGCTAAGAGTAGCCTATATATCGACAGCACAATGTGACGCTGAATAGTTGTGTTACTGTTTTTTGAACAAATTGTGTGGAATATCACCGATTCTATCGCTGGTAGGAGCAGTTCTATCTTGTTGTAAATGCTTGTGATCTCATATGAAATCACAGCGACAGTACAGCGGTGGTTCGGGGTGAAAAAGTCGTGATTGAACGATAGCGCTAGGTCGGGCTGCCTCACTATGCTACACTCGCCGCCCCCAAGTGCCAGCAGAGAACCACACCATGAGCTTAAAGCAAGAGATCCAGCAACTTCACAACCGTTTAGACAGCGCTAATCGTAAACTTGATGCAGCAAAAAGCCGTCAAGACGATGAGATGATCAGTAAATTTACTGATGACGTGGAGTCTTTGACCAAGAAGTTGAACTCTCTAAAAGGTAAGCAGAAGTACGACATGAACAAAGAGCGCAAAAGCTTGCTCGACATGCCGTTTTCTCGTGAAATTACCAAGGCTGAGCAAGCGGATCTCGGTAAGCTGAAAAAATCCGTTCGTGGCTTAGTGGTGGTGCACCCGATGACGAAACTCGGCAAAGAGCTGCGTTTGGAAGTGATGACAGGCTTCGCACCGAAATCATTCTAGCACTGGGACAATGCCACAGTGCGCGATCCTGAGCTTCTGTGATATGGGGCTAGGCAGTGATAAGATGAAATGAAAAAGAGGTCGCCAATGTGGGCGACCTCTTTGCATTGGACGATAGGATCAGTAGCCCATCAATTGCAGCAGATTCTCTGCGGTTTTGACCGCTTCTTTGCGGTTGGCAATATTGAGCTTCTGATACAAGTTACGGATGTGGGTTTTGATGGTGGTGCCCGCCACATCGAGTTCTTGTGCAATTTGCTCGTTACTAAAGCCCGAATAGATAAGCCCGAGCACTTGCCATTCACGTTGCGTCAATGGACTGGTGCGCACCAATTCAGGAATGTTCGGGTGGTTGACCAACTTCTCGACAAACTCCTCATCAAAATGAACCGAACGGCTGCGCTGCGTGGTGGAAATATCTTTCAGCAGTTGCTGCGCGCGGTGACGCTCAAGGTCACCAAGCTCTTGTTTGGTGTTGAGTTTATTAAGGATGTGACCAATTTTGGCGCCATCCACTAAGAAGTTACCCAGCATTCCCGTTTGATTGGTGAGTTTTAGGGCTTCTTTGAGCAATTGACGCGCTTTCTCTTCATCTTGTTTGGAAATCGCCAATACCGCTTGGACAATCAGATTGCGGTTGGTGTCGGTCAGTAAGTGCTTGTCTGCCGCTTCTTGCTGAATGAACTCGAGCGTTTGCTGCGCGTCTTCGTATTGCTCCAAATTGATCTGCGCTCGTGCAATATTACGCCATTGCAACTGAGTAAAGTGGTTGCAGGCGGTTTCTGGTCTCACGGCGGTATCGAGCCACTGCTTCATTGAGTCAAGATCGCCGCGTGCTTGCCAAAACAGAATCAACGACAGTGATGCGTTTGCGGTCCAATCGACGTGATAGGTTGATTGTTTGAGTAGATGCAAAATATGGTCGATGTATTTCGCGGCTCGGTCGAGCTCGCCACGGCCAATTGCAATACGAGCCAACATCGAATAGCTATGTAAGTGCTTACTTGGGCTCTGTTTTCCCAGTACATCGATGCCTTTGAACGCGCAGTCTTCGGCTTCGTCCAAACGGTTCCAACACCAGAGGATTTGCGCGCGTACTCGCAGCAAAAATTCATGCATCGGCACTTGCTGCAGTTGTTGCTCTTCAATCAGTTTGAAGGCGTTATCTTGCACTTCGTACGCAGCTTGCACATAGCCTTGTGCGATCAAAATCTCGCTTTGCTGTAACATCGCCCACAGCGCCTGATGATAGACCTGATACTGGCGAGCCAGTTTCTCTGTTTGCTGCATCATAGGCAACGCGCGGCTGAGACGGCCAAGGACGTGATTGACCTCGCCGACGACCGAGGTTGCAACAATGCGGCTTCGATAGACCGTGCTGTCAACTTGGCTCAGTGCCAGCTCAGCCAGTTCCAGCGCTTTTTCTGGTTGGTTCTGGTTGATGGCGACTTGCGCGCGCAGGGCGTTGAACTCGCCTTGCTCTTTGCTGCTGAGTACCACGTTGAACTGGCGCATTTGCTCATCGGCTTTGGCAAGCAAGTCACCGACATCGTTGTAGCGGTGCTGACTCTGAGCAAGCCACGCTTGCAACATACACAATTTCGGTTCGCTGTAGAGCTGCTCCGGCGATAACGAATCAATGGCCTGCTCTAGGGCTTTAAGTTCACCACCATTGAACATTTTCCAGCCAAACTGGCTCAAAATATCGGCGATCAGTTGGCTGTCTTTGGCTTCTTGCGCGTGTTTGAGTGCTTCATGGGGCGAGGATTGTTTGAGCCAAGCGCGCGCGGCGACTTGGTGCAGCTCTTGCTCTTTTTGCGGCATACGCGCTGAGCGCTCATGTGCAAGAAACTCGGCAAACAGATTGTGGAAGCGATACCAGTTTTGTTCACCTTCAAGCGGGTGGATAAACAGCCCATAGCGGTTGAGCGACTCAATCATACTGAGAGCGTCATCACGCTGAGTCAGCGCCGCCACCATGCTGTCGTTGAAGTGATCCAGCACCGAACATTGCAGTAAGAACTGACGAGTCTCTTGGTCAAGCAGATCGAACACTTCTTCAATCAAATAATCCCACAAATGCGCGTGATTAAATTGCGAAAAAGACTCAGCCGATTGCGCCAACGTGCGATTTTGACCTTGCGCTTGAAGGGCGATCAACTGCAGGGCAGATGGCCAACCCTCGACGTAGTTACGCAGGTTGTCTGCCGTGGCATCATCAATGCCATCGGCGATGCGCTGGTTGAAGAAGCGGGTGGTCTCTTCGGTATCGAACGCCAGTAACTCGTCACCGATCTCAATCATCAGATCGCGCACACGTAAGTTGGCTGTGCCCAGTGGCGGCGCGGCGCGACTGGTGACGACTAAAGTCAGGTTGTCAGGCATGTGCTTGAGGAAAAAGCGCATCGCCTCGTGGATCTCATCGTCAGAAATGAGGTGGTAGTCATCAAGGACCACATAACACTCGTTAAAATACTCGGACATCTCCGCAAATACTTCACTGAACAAGGAGTGAAGTGAGGAAAATTGACGCTTTTCGGCCAATTTCTGCGAATTCGGACAAGCCTGATTGGTCGCTTTGTTTAGGGCTTGCAGCAGGTAGTTCATGAAGCGGAACGGGTCATTATCGCTTTCATCGATGCTGTACCAGCCGACATTAGGTTTGTCGGCGAGCCACTGGGCGGCCATGGTGGTTTTACCGTATCCGGCAGGTGAGCGAAAAAGCACCAGTTTGTAGCAGGGTGCTTGCTGAAGTAAATCAAGAACTCTTGGGCGTACGATGGCGTTGTGTAAACGGCCAGGACGCGTGAGTTTCGAAGGAATCCACATCTTCTCATCCTTATCTTATTGTCAGTGAACGTGTCAGCGAGCACGACGTCAAGATGGGTTGTTTTTTGTTCGATCTTTGTTGTTGAGTGGGATGTTACTTAAGAGTTGGTGGGATTGTTATGTGAGGAGAGCGACTTTTTCGCATATTTCACATTTTGTGTGTCTCTACGCCCTTGTTTTGTGATTTAAATCACACAAACCTGTTCGGTAAAACTTGTCTCAACTCATGCTTTGCACGAAAAATCGTGTAATTTGCACTCAGGATGAAAACATTCTGTGATTCACGCTGCATATTTTTCATTTGCCAGTTTTTGATTTCGACGAAGTTTCATACACCTTAGGTAAGGTCGTTTAGGGTCATGGTGTGATCTTAATCAACAGAGTCCAGTTCACTCATCGGTTTATTGCGAGTTGGATCACTGCTTGTTGTGAATTACGCCCTCTACGCCCTGACTCCTCCTCCTAAATCGCTACCGAAGTAGGAGGATGTTTTGCAAGACAGAGCATTGCACGATATGTCTCAGATGGATTGAAACCGATAAGTGAGATTTCTCTAATGAAACCTACTCAACAGAAAAAATTTGATAAAGCCAGCTTTCAAGCTGACGTTAAAATGCACCTTTCTGCGACCTACGCGAAAACCGTAGACACCGCAACTCCGCGTGAATGGTACCTTGCTATGGGTAAAGCCCTGGCAGAGATCACAACGCTGGATCTTTTGAAAACCGAGCAAGACCCACGCATCAAGAACGCGAAAAGCGTCAACTACCTATCTCTTGAATTTCTTATCGGTCGTTTAACCGGTAACAACCTAATCAGCTTAGGTCTCTACGAGCAGATTACAGATGCAATGGCCGAACTGGGCCAAAACCTGACCGACTTGTTGGAAGAAGAGCGCGACCCGTCTCTGGGTAACGGTGGTCTAGGTCGTTTGGCGGCGTGTTTTATGGATTCTTGTGCAGCGCAAGAGTTCCCAACCGTTGGTTACGGTTTGCACTACGAATACGGTCTGTTCAAGCAATCTTTTGTTGACGGACGTCAGCAAGAAGCGCCGGATGCTTGGCGTGGTGTCGAAGGCTACCCGTGGGAAGTCGCGCGCCCAGAATTAGCGCAAGAAATTGGTTTCTACGGCCGCGTTGAAGTGAGTTACGAGAACGGCAAAGAAGTACGTAAATGGGTACCGGGCATGAGCGTGAAAGCGATGCCTTGGGACTTACCGATTGTCGGTTATGAATCTGACACGGTATACCCGCTGCGTTTGTGGGAATGTCAGGCGATTGCGCCATTCTCATTGGCAAGTTTCAACAACGGCGATTACTTCGAAGCGCAGCACGCGCTGATTGACGCCGGCAACATCACTAAAGTGCTGTACCCGAATGACAACCATGAGAAAGGCAAAACACTGCGTTTGATGCAGCAGTACTTCCACTCAGCAGCATCGGTACGTGACATTTTACGTCGTCACGAAGCAGCGGGTTTTGCACTTGCGGATCTTCCAAAGCAAGAAACGATTCAGCTCAACGATACTCACCCAACGATTGCTATCCCTGAATTGATGCGCATTTTGCTCGATGAAAAAGGGCTATCTTGGGATAAAGCGTGGGAAATCAGTTCGCAAACCTTCGCGTACACTAACCACACACTTCTACCAGAGGCATTGGAAACGTGGCCAGAGTCTTTGATTCAACGTCTGCTACCGCGTCATATGGAGATCATTTTTGAGATCAACCATCGCTTCCTACAAGAAGTACGCGCAATGTGGCCGGGTGATGGTGAGAAGCAAGCGAAGCTGTCGATCATCGAAGAAGGCTTCAACCGTATGGTTCGCATGGCAAACCTATGTGTGATCGGTTCTTACGCGGTGAACGGTGTAGCGGCGCTGCACTCAGAGTTGGTGAAAAAAGATCTCTTCCCAGAGTTCCACGCGATGTTCCCAACGCGTCTGCACAATGTGACCAACGGTATTACGCCTCGTCGTTGGCTGAAGTTCTGTAACCCAGGTTTATCCGCGCTGATCACCGACAAAATCGGCAGTGAATGGCCAGCGAAGCTTGAGCAACTTGAAGGTATCGCGAAATACGCCGATGACGCCGAGTTCCAACAAGCGTTTATGGCGGTGAAGAAAGAGAACAAAGAGCGCTTGGCTAAGTGGGTATTAGACAACATGGGCATCGAGCTCGATACCAACGCGATTTTCGATGTGCAAATCAAGCGTCTGCACGAGTACAAGCGTCAGCACCTTGATTTGCTGCACATCTTGTCTCTCTACCACCGCATTATTAATGAGCCGGGTTTTGAGTGTACGCCACGCGTCTGCTTCTTCGCGGCAAAAGCGGCGCCGGGTTACCACTTGGCGAAAGAGATCATCTTCGCAGTGAACAAGATTGCTGAGAAGATCAACAACGACCCACGCATCGGCAACAAGCTGAAAGTCGTCTTCATCCCTGACTACCGCGTGAGCATGGCAGAGATCATCATCCCAGCGGCGGACGTGTCTCAGCAAATCTCGTTGGCCGGTAAAGAAGCGTCCGGTACGGGTAACATGAAGATGGCACTTAACGGTGCGCTGACTATCGGTACTATGGATGGGGCAAACGTCGAAATCCGTGAAGAAGTCGGCGACGACAACATCTACATTTTCGGTCTTGAAGTCGACGAAGTGGTTGCACTGAAGAAAGCTGGCTACAACCCATACGATTACTACCACGCAGACCCACTGCTCAAAGCGTCACTGGATCTACTGGCGGGTGAAGAGTTCACGCCGGGTCAACCGGGACTACTGCGCGCGACCTATGACAGCCTACTCGACGGCGGTGACCCGTACCTCTGTCTAGCGGACTTCGCGTCTTACGTGGAAGCGCACGAGGCGATGGGCAAACAGTACCTAGACCAAGCGGGCTGGGCGAAGAAAGCCATCTTGAACACGGCGCTGGTCGGTAAGTTTACCTCCGACCGCTCGATTCGAGATTACGTTAACAATATTTGGAAGTTGGAAGCGGTTAAACGCTAAAACGACTCAAAAAGCCAAGGTGTTCGCGCCTTGGCTCAATTCTTTATAACGATTTAATAACCCTACATTTGAAGGTATAAGCAGTCCTTCGGAGAGAGCGATGAAACATCACAATACATTAAAACAAGTCGCTGAAATGGCTAGAATTGCCGACAGCTACGTGAGCGCGTGGGGAGATGAGGCAAAAGTGGAAGAGGCTACCATTCTCCACTTACTAAACTCTTTAGGCTATGACACAACCAACGACGAGACTCTTCTTAAGTCCGCAGAGCGTAAACACAAGAAAGATGTGTTGGACCCTGTGACCGTGGTGCGCGATGGCGACCCATTTGAAGTGGCTTTGAATCTAGGCGCGAGCGCACGTGAAAGTGAGTTCAGTTGGCGTTTGGATACTGAGCAAGGAGAGGTACTTGAAGGCTATCTTCAATCGCAAATCGTGCGAGATGAGCGCAGTGAGGGTGGCCCTTTAGTGTTTGCCTTACCTAACGATTTAGCGTGGGGTTACCATAAACTCACGATCGTACGTAAGCGTCGTAAAGCCCCGTATGAGGCGACCTTAATTGTGACGCCAAGCGCGTGTTACAAGCAAGATTCGATTTTGTCGGGCAAGAAGATGTGGGGCCCGAGTGTTCAGCTCTACACACTGCGTACCCAACACAACTGGGGAATGGGTGACTTTGGCGATCTAAAACAGCTGGTGGCCGATATTGCCTCGCGCGGTGGTGATTTTGTGGGACTTAACCCTATTCACTCCTTGTTCCCAGCCAACCCTGAGGGGGCAAGTCCTTACAGCCCGTCCTCTCGCCGCTGGTTGAACATCCTATACATCGATGTGAGCTCGGTGCCTGAGTTTGCGCTCAGTGTTGAGGCGCAGCAGCAAGTGGGCAGTGCTCAGTTCCAGCAACGCCTACAAAAAGCGCGCGAGTCTCACTGGGTAAACTACAGCGAAGTCGCGGATCTCAAACTGAGCGTGTTACCGCTGCTGTTTGCTGAATTTAAAAAGCGCCATCTCGATAAGAACACCGAGCGCGCTCAGCAGTTCTTATCGTTTGTCGAAGAGGGTGGAGACAGCCTACTTCACCAAGCCGCGTTTGATGCCTTGCACAGTGAACTACACGCCAAAGACAGCAACGTCTGGGGCTGGCCAGTGTTCCCTGAGCAGTATCGCCACTTTGATAACAGCGCGGTGCAAACCTTCATCAAGCAAAATCAAGACAAAGTCCATTTGTACATGTATCTGCAATGGGTCGCGGACACACAGATTAACGAAGCTCAGGCTCTAGCAGAAGAAAAAGGCATGTCGGTGGGTCTATACCGCGACTTGGCGGTCGGTGTGGCCGATTCAGGTGCAGAAACCTGGGCCGATAATGGCAACCTGATCTTAGATGCCAGCATTGGTGCGCCGCCGGATGTACTAGGCCCGCTTGGTCAAAACTGGGGCTTACCGCCGCTCAATCCACAAGTGTTGCAAGCAACGGGGTATGACGCTTACGTTAAGCTTCTGCGTGCCAATATGAAGAATTGTGGCGCTTTGCGTATTGACCACGTACTTGGGCTGCTGCGCCTGTGGTGGATCCCCAAGGGTGAGAACGCAACGAAAGGGGCGTACATCTACTACCCTGTCCAAGATATGTTGGCGATCCTTGCGCTGGAATCACATCGTCATCAATGCAGTGTGATTGGTGAAGACTTAGGTACGGTGCCAGACGAAATCGTTGAGTTGTTGCGCGATGCGGGCGTGCACTCATACAAAGTGTTCTTCTTCGAAACTTCAGAAGAGGATGGCGGCTTTATCTCACCTAAGCACTACGCTGAGCAGTCAATGTCTGCGTTGTGTACTCATGACATGCCGACGCTTCGCGGTTTCTGGCACTGTGATGATTTGAAACTAGGTAAAGAGTTGGGTTTGTATCCGAACGAAGCGCAGCTACAAGGTCTATTTGCGGATCGTTTGGAGTGCAAACAAGGGATTTTAGACTCGGTCGCATGGCACGGTTATCTGCCTGAAGGCGTTGGTCGAGATGCGCAGTACGTACCGATGGATTCTTACCTAGCCGAAGCGTTGCAACTGCATGTCGCTGCGGGTTCTTCGACTTTGCTCAGCGTGCAGCTGGAAGATTGGTTAGAGATGGATAAACCGGTTAACATTCCAGGAACCGTGAACGAATACCCGAACTGGCGTCGTAAATTATCAATGAATCTCGATGAAGTATTCGCCAATGATGGGGTAAACCGTATCGCTCGTAAACTCACGGAAGTACGTGCTAAGGTGAGTAAGTAAGGACTTGCTTAAGTTACGTAAAAAAGTATCGAATGCGTCACTCTATGTAAGGTAGCAATTCGGTAAACTTTCATTAAGCTATCTTAAGCCCGCATTATTCCCGCGGGCTTTGTTTATATTAGTGGTACCCCCAGCTAATAATGGGATGATTGATACCAATGATACTTGCAGTCGGAAGGTTAGGTTAGGGAGAGAATAACTTGAAAAAAGTGACCAAGATTGACAAAAAAACACAAAAATATAACCAACTTTCTCACGCTCAATTTGCAGACCCATTTTCATTTCTAGGGCCGTTTATTGAGGATAAAACGTCAAGTTTGCGCGTTTGGATGCCGGGAGCCGATAAAGTCGAGTTAGTGATTGATGGTGAACCGCGCATTGAGTTGCAGCGAGAAGAAGATTCAGGCTTTGTATTAACCGAGGCCAAAGATTTGCGCTTTACCCACTACCAACTTGTGGTCGATTGGCAGGGGACAGAGCAATGGGTGGATGATCCATACCAATATCACACCATTTATGCAGAATACGAAGAACTGCATACCCCCAAGCAGATGTATCACCACATGGGCGCGCAGTTTGTCACCTTAGAGCGTGACGGCAAGTCCATCTCTGGGACGCGTTTTCTTGTTTATGCACCGCACGCATCTGCGTGCAGTTTGGTCGGTGAGTTCAACCAGTGGGATGGCCGCCGTCATCCTATGCAGCGCTTAGATTACGGTATTTGGGGCTTGTTTGTGCCTAATCTACCTGAAGGCACTAGCTACAAGTTTGAACTCAAAGGGCCCAATGGCGAAGGCTTGCCGCACAAAGCCGATCCGTGGGGCGCGTACGCAGAGCAATACCCCTCTTTTGCCTCCGTCACCTACGATCACTCTCGCTATCAGTGGCAAGACAGTGAGTGGCAGCAGCGCCCTGTTACGCAAAAACGCAATGAAGCGCTGTCATTTTATGAGTTGCATGCCGGTTCTTGGCGCCGAGATGACAACGGTGATTTCCTTAATTACCGAGAACTAGCCGATCAGCTAGTCCCTTACCTTGTTGATATGGGTTACACCCACGTTGAATTGATGCCCGTCTCTGAGCACCCATTCTATGGCTCTTGGGGTTATCAACCGGTCGGTCTGTTTGCGCCAACCAGCCGTTTTGGCTCGCCCGATGATTTCAAATATTTTGTTGAGCAGTGTCACCTTGCTGGTCTAGGTGTGGTGCTTGACTGGGTGCCCGCCCATTTCCCTTCTGACGATCATGGTCTGGCGAATTTTGATGGTACGCCTCTTTACCACGATCCAGATCCGCGTCGCGGTTGGCACCAAGATTGGAACTCGTTCATTTACGATTTGGGTCGCGAGCATGTCCGTCGTTTCTTGGTCTCCAACGCCTTGTACTGGTTTGAGCAATTCCATATTGATGGTATCCGCGTTGATGCAGTAGCCTCGATGCTTTACCTCGATTATTCGCGCAGTCACGATCAGTGGATTCCGAACGTCGATGGTGGCAACGAAAACTACGATGCTATCGCGACGCTGAAATGGATGAACGAAGAAGTCTACAAACACTTCCCGAACGCAATGACCATCGCGGAAGAGTCGACGGCGTTTCCGGGCGTTTCAGCGCCGACCTTTATGGGTGGACTCGGCTTTGGTTTTAAGTGGAATATGGGTTGGATGCACGATTCGCTCTCTTACATTCAACAAGACCCTGTGCACCGCAAATACCATCACAACACCATTACGTTCCCGTTGATTTACGCGCACAGTGAAAACTACGTGCTGTCGCTGTCTCACGACGAGGTCGTGTACGGCAAAGGTTCAATCCATAACAAAATGCCCGGTGATGAGTGGCAGCAAACCGCAAACCTGCGTGCCTACCTAGGTTACATGTACGGTCAGCCTGGTAAGAAACTCAATTTTATGGGCGCAGAGTTTGGTCAGACCGGTGAGTGGAATCATGATGATCAACTGCAATGGTTCTTGCTCGATTTTGAGCGCCATCAAGGGGTACAAGCTCTGACGCGTGACCTCAACTTGCTTTACAAGCATGAAGCGGCGATGCATGAGTGGGATTGTGAGCCAAAAGGCTTTGAATGGCGCTTGCAAGATGCGGCGGACGCCTCCATTTTGGCGCACGAACGCTTAAGCGAAAACGGCGAGCGAATCTTGGTGGTGACGAACTTTACACCAGTGCCGCATGAGCGATTCCGTTTGGGCGTGCCAATCAAGGGTGAGTATGCGTTGTTGCTCAACACCGACGATGATAAGTACCATGGAAGTGGTTTTGAGGTGAAAAGCAAAGTGAAGACAGAGAAGGTCAGCAGCGAAGGGTTGGATCACTCACTTCTTCTAAGTTTGCCGCCGCTTTCGACGGTGTTCTACAAACTGCAGTAACGTCGATAAACGGTAATTCGTTGAATTCACCGCCATTCCTGTTATTGATCTTGCCCGCCTTTGTGGCGGGCTTTTTGCCGTTTATGGGGCGGGATGCGATTCTTGTGTGGCGAGAATCAACTGCGCAACATGACTTGGCAAGGTGGCCTTGGTGTTGTGTTTGAAGTCGAACATTACGCAGGTGGCGCGTCCGGTGGTGGTAATTTTACCCAGTTTTTTGCTCACGATTTGGTATTCCATCGTAAAGCGGTCTTGTTGGAGGTCGATGACGCGCGAGCCTACCAACAGTGTGTCCGGGTAAGTGACGGGCAGTTTATAGCGACACTGTGTCTCACTCAGTACGGGCCCAACCTGGGTTTTTTGGATGTTCACGAGCAAGTCAATCTTGGCAAAATACTCCAATCGCGCTGTTTCAAAGTAGCGAAAATAGACCGCATTGTTGACGTGTTGCAAGGCATCCATCTCTCCCCATGCGACGGGAATTTCAGTGATGACAGGAAAATCGTTCAACAGATCACTCATAGGGTTCTCTTAATTTTTATTGTGGATGGAGTAAATATTCTAGAACTTCAGCGTCGGGTTGTTTTTATTTTGTTATTTATTTGTGATCTTAGATGGTTAAATAATGTTCCAGTTTTACTTCATAGGTGCGAAAGAGTAAGTTAATGGAATGTTAACCAGAAGAGGTGCGTAGCATGGCGGTACTTGATGGTTTCAACTTAGCGCGATTAGAACGTCGGACTGACTGGACGCCGAACGTATTTAGCTTACGATTAACCGGCGCCCCCCTGACCTTCAAGGCTGGGCAGTTTACTAAATTGGGACTGCTTGATGACGAAGGCAACATGATTTCGCGCGCCTACTCATTGGTGAATGCACCGCTCAATACCAGTGATATGCTGGAGTTCTTAATCGTCGCGCATCCAGAAGGTAAACTGACGCCGAAACTGCAACAGCTGCAAACCGGTGATGGTGTCTACGTGGGCAAAGAGGCCTATGGCGACCTGACGTTTGACATCATACCCAAACAGGCTCAAAACCTTTGGCTGCTCTCGACAGGTACCGGCATTGGACCGTTTCTCTCTCTGTTGGATGACATGAATTTTCGCCCCAATTGTGATGAGATTGTGCTGGTTCATGCGGTGCGTCATGAGAAAGAGTTGGTCTATCGCTACTTGATTGATCAATTGGTACAGCAATACGAAGGGCGTCTGCGCTACTTGCCGGTCGTATCAAGAGACCCTGACACCACACATCTTAGCGGCCGAATTCCTCAATTGCTGCAAAGTGGTGCGCTGCTCCGCAGTGCGGATGTTTGTTTGGCGCCCGAACAGAGTTTTGTGATGCTGTGTGGTAATCCTGAAATGATTAAAGATACTCAACAAACGCTGGTGGAGATGGGGCTGAATAAGTATCGACGCGCCACGGGTGGCAACATCATCTTCGAGCGGTATTGGTAGCAACGCAGGTAAGTATAAACAGCAGAATAAGGATAAAGAAAGCCGAGCGGCAGAAAACTGCGCTCGGCTTTCGATGTTTAGGCAGTGTAATACGCGAAGGTTTACTGCGTACGATACTGCTTGAGAATGCTTGCCAGTGATGACGACGCTTTGGTCAGGTTTGCGACGCCCATTGAGCTTTGCTCTGCGACACTACGAATGGTATTCGATTGGGTGCGAATATCACTGAGCTCTGAGGCGATGTCGTTCGCCACGGCGCTTTGCTCTTCTGCTGAGGTCGAGATCTGAATACTCATATCCATGAGAGAGCGGGCTGAGTCGGCGATGGATTGGACATCGCTGCCTAGTTCGGCAATCAAATCGCTGCTAGTTTTAGCTTGGGCAACGGTTTGCTCAGTAATATTGGCGATGTTGTGGCTTTCTGATTGCAGCTTCTCAATCATTGATTGAATTTCAACGGTCGCCGCTTGAGTACGACTGGCGAGTGTCCGAACTTCATCGGCCACTACCGCAAAGCCGCGACCTTGTTCACCGGCACGCGCCGCTTCGATCGCCGCGTTGAGCGCGAGGAGGTTGGTCTGCTCAGAAATGGCATTGATGGTGGTGATCACCTCATTAATCTGTGTGGTGTTCTCATTCAGGCTAGATACAGAAGAAGACGCTTGCTCAATGTAGCTAGAAAGCTTGTCGATCTCTTGAATCGCAGACAAGACACGCTTGTGGCTGCCATCAATGTGTTGGGTATCGTTCTCAGTTTGCGACGTCGCCTGCTGAGAAATGTTCGACACCTCTTTCGCTGATGCCGTCATCTCTTCCATCGCGGTCGCCACCGAATCAAGTGAGGCATACTGGCTTGAAATTTGTGACTCGCTCAATTTCATTTCTTGCTCGAAGGAGGCAGAGGTTTCACTGAGAGTGGTCGCATTTTCTTTCACCGTTACCACGAGTTCAGTCAGGGTATCCATGGCTTTATCCAGCGCGCAGCCAATGGTACCGAATTCATCACGACCAGGGTGGAAGCCTAAGCGCGACGTTAAATCGCCTTCACCGATACGCTCGGTAGTGGTATAGAGCACCCAAAGCGCGCCACCAATAAACGTAGCGACCCAATAGCTGAACAGCGCAAACGGGATGACCCAAAGGTAGCTCAGTGCGAAACTGGTCAGTGCGGCAGATTTGCCTTGCTCAAGGCTTTGAGTGGCATTGACCGTCAGTTGATAGTGGCTGCCATCCGCGGATCGCGCGGTGACCTTCACGACACCATTATTTAGGCTAGCAGGCGCTATCGAAGTCGATTTAGACACATTTTTCTGTGCACTAATGCTCTCAGGGGTGCCCGCAGCGAGTATCCCGGCCAATCTTTGCTCCGCGGCGTAGATGGCGTTGTGCTCTAGCGCGTCAACCGTCGCGTAGTAACGTCCACCTGCAATCGCAGTTAAGGCAACAAGAAAAATGGCGAAAATCGTCCACATCTTGTCGTTGATAGACATTTTGATGAAAAGTCTATCAATGGTTCTAAAATCAACTTCTTTCATTCGTGACTTCCTATTCTTGTTCGTCGCACGGTTTGCTCTGCTACTACCTAGCCACCCGGTGGTGAGTGGGTTACCACTGCATCGGCAAATCCATGTAAATAATAAGCAATGAACTTATATTTATGTGAGTATCATCGCGTATTTTTGAAAAATGTTTAGTGAACTTTTCGTTTATTGAGACTTGGATCCCTATTTATCACAGCAAGCAATTCATCACTGCGAGTGTTGGTCGATTGCGAACGATAGACGTCGTGTCTCTGGCTCTAAACTTGCTTTATCTGTGCTTATGTCGATAGGTCTTCGGCATCAGGATAAAAACACACGATTGAAGTGAGTAGGAACGTCAATGAAAATAATGATAGGTCAGTTGGAGCACGAATCGGTTATCACCTTGCTTGCCCAACATCTTGAGGATATGAACGCGACATCGCCGCCAGACAGCGTTCACGCATTGGATGTGAGCCGCTTGCGGTCGCCAGAAGTGACCTTTTGGACGGCTTGGCACGGAGACGTTTTGCTCGGCTGTGCAGCATTGAAACAGCTTGATGACACACACGGTGAGCTGAAATCGATGCGCACGAGCGATCAAGCTCGCAAACAGGGCGTCGCGTCTCGTTTATTGGTGCACGTACTGGATTACTCGCGTGACATTGGGTTGCATCGCGTCAGTTTAGAGACTGGATCCATGGCGTTTTTTGAGCCCGCTCGCCGCTTATATGAGAAGTTTGGTTTTCACTATTGCGAACCGTTTGCTGAGTATACCCCCGATCCGAATAGCCGCTTTATGACTTTAACCCTATGATGTTATGTCTATGGGATAGGTGTCATGGCAACTTATGTCCCGCCGTCATTTGGCGGCGAGATCTTGATCTAAGGTCCTTTTTTCAGCAAGGAGAGGGGTGAAAAATGAGTCACCAACATGGTGCCGCTTAGCACTAAACCAGTGCCGAATACGGTAGACCAGCCGACAGGCTCATCGAGAATCAACGCGCCCCACAAAATCCCGAATACCGGAATAAGAAAAGTAACCGAGAGGGCAGAGGTCGCACCCTCGTCGGCAACCAGGCGAAAGTAGAGTAGGTACGCCGCCCCAGTACAGACGACGCCTAACGCCACCACCGACACCATCTCAACTTCCGTCGGTGCACCGCGCATCGGGATGAAAGGCAGCAAAGGTAGTATCCAGATCACCGCAGCCCACATGTTGCCATGTGCATTGTCGAAGGAGGCGACGTTTGGCGCCGATTTGGTGTAGTTGGTGGCGATCCCATAGCTGAACGCCGCCATCAGTGCGGCCATAATGGGTAAACGCGCTTGTGTACCAATCTGAATTGCGTCAACGCCGACCAACACGGTTACGCCTAAGATGCCAAGTGCCATGCCTAGAACTACACGTTTGGTCAGCGGTGCTTTATGCCAGACCACACCAATAAGCGCGCCCCAAATGACAGCGGTTGAGTTGAGAACAGAAAGCGTCGATGCATTGAGCGTTTGTGCTGAATAGGCAAACAGTAGAAACGGTAACGCGGTATTAAACAGGCCAATGATCATAAAGTGATGAAAGTATTGGCGAAAGGGCAGAGAACGCTTGAGAGAATAAGAGACCAACAATAAGCTCAGCGCCGCAAAGCCGACGCGGCATTCAATCAAATAGGCGGGGCCAAACGTATTGGCCGCAATGCGCATAAAAAGAAATGAGCCACCCCAAATAGCAGCAAGCATCATTAGACGGATAAAACTGGCATAACTCATTGTCGATTCCTTCCATTGGTCAACTCAATGTGACGCAAGTGACTGAATAAGGCAATGAAATAGTGAATGCAGGTTCCGATTCTGGCCAATTCTATCGACACGGGAAGAAATACTATTAGGTGACGCGCTGCGGTTGCTATATGCTCAGAGCGTGATCGCAGTATGACAAAGAGACTCCCCACTATGAACCTCATCGTAAACATTCAAAAAGGCGTGAAAAAGCAAGGCTTTGAGATGGCCACTCGCCAAGCATGGAAATGTGGCGTGAAAGCAAACTTGGTTAAGCGAGTGATTGGTATTGCGAAGGGGCAGGTGGTGTGTGTGATTGAGGGCGTAAGACCGGAACTTTCGACGCCGTTAAACAATCCACTGCATGAAGAAGAAAAACAAGGCCGCTACGTGTTTGTCGGCGGCATAGTATGGGAACCCAATGATCTGTTGGCACCAGGCTTTCCAGAGTTTATGTTCATGCATCTTAGAAACAGCGGTAGTCGACATAAATACATGACAGACGATGAGCTATTTCTCAATATTGCCTAGCGATGTCTACACGTCGCTTTTAATGACGGACAGAGCAAAAAATTCAGGGGCCAATTGGCCCCTGAATCGTTATTGACGGTTAGTGATCGAGATAGAGGTAGTTTTGCCAACTCTTCATGCGAATCAAAACCTTCCGCATAATAGACACGTGCTCAAATCGATCCGAGTAGACCGCAACTTCGACAGCGGTACCCAGTGGCAGATGGTAATCCGATAAATCATCGGTAATACGCAGGGTGACAAACACACGGCCGCTGGTGCGCAGTGCATCTGTCCCTAGTAGGGCGCCACGCGCTTGGAACTGGCTTTCACCAATCGCTGGTAGCACATCCACCACTTCCCCTTTAAACACTTTGCCCGGTAAGGCGCGGAAGAGAAACTCGGCTTCGTATCC
This sequence comes from Vibrio sp. R11-SG3-ISO3-SZ, assembly GCF_059834345.1. NCBI lineage: Bacteria > Pseudomonadati > Pseudomonadota > Gammaproteobacteria > Vibrionales > Vibrionaceae > Vibrio > Vibrio sp. R11-SG3-ISO3-SZ. The sequence continues at coordinate 42,980 of NZ_JCBDGX010000192.1, read as the reverse complement.
AGGCTCTAAACGTTGCAACGAGTTCTGGCGAAATGCCGCGGTGTAGATGATCTCTTCGGTATGGACAAACGTCATCACGGGCGCCAGCGGAAGCGGCACAGCCATGACCCCAGGGCGCAGAGCCAATTGAGTGGCAAAACCATCAGTTGGCGCACGCACGACTGTTTGCTCTAAGTTAAATTCGGCTTGGCGAAGTTCGGCTAACAAGCGCGCAACTGTGGTGTTCTCACCACCGATCTCTGAATCGAGCGAGATTTGAGCTTGCTGAACGTTTGCTTCGGCGGCAGCGACAGCAGCTTGTGCGGCTTTAAACGCTTGGCGACGGGTATCGAGTTGTTGCTCGGTGAACGCGCCTCTGTCAAACCCACGTTGATAACGGCTAAACTCGCGCTCCGCTTTGTCTCGATCAGCAATGGCTCGTTCTCTGTCTGCCACGGCTTCTTGAAGATTGGATTCAAGACCCAATGCGTCTTGGCTCGCTTCTTTGATCTGCGCTTTTATCTTGTCGACTTCTGCTTGGTAAGGGATGGGATCAATGCGGAACAGGACATCCCCTTGTTTCAATGGCTCGTTTGGCTCTACTGGAACGTCAATGACTCGACCGCGTACACCGGAAACAATCGGCGTGCTAGAGAAAACTTGGTTACCAATTTGGGTAAACGGGTGGTTGTAGTTCATCAACAAGATCAAGGTGCCAATCAGTACCACGCCGCCTAATACCGCTGTCGGTACAGTCCACTTGTTCAACGGAATTTTGAAGACTTTGAAGATGGTAATACAAATGGCCGCGTAGGTTAATATCAGTAAGAGATCCATTAGCTACGCTCCTCATCCGTTGATGCGACTGGGTCAGATTGTTGTTTTTTCAGCTCAGCCACTTCTTTTTGCAGTTGACTGACTTGGTCGATCAGCGCATCGACGCGGTGGTGCATATCATGCTGTTCGGCTTCCAATTTCTGAAAACCCCAACCACGTTCTTTGCGCCACAGCGTGGCCCAAATCCATAGAAATGGCCACAACGCATGGAGTGTGAATAGGCTCACCCAACCCGCGTAGTGAATCGCATCTTGATGGGGATGTTCGCGCTCTTTGGCAATTTCGTAGGGAATGTCATGAATGACGATGATGCCGTAGAAAATCACTAAGGCAACAAAGACGAGTAGACCAAGTGCGAAGTAGTCTAAAAACATGGCAACGTCCTTATCTCTTTATTAATGAAAACAATCCATACAGGGTACTGTCAGTTATCTACAAAGTATAGAAATAAAAACAACAAATTAGATGCAAACTCGCTCACGATTATTAACATCAGAATATTCAGACAAAAAGAGCAGAGCAAGAGGATGGACTGCGCGAACAAGGCCGTGGTAGTGCCGCTATTCGCGCTGAAGAGAGTTATTCGGTGCAGACTTGGTTTCGGCCGTTGGCTTTAGCGCGGTAGAGCGCTTTATCAGCTCGGTAGAAGGTACGCTGCGTGTTTTCCCCTTCTCGGTGCAAAGTAATGCCGATACTGACGGTGAGGCCACGCTCTCCGAGGATTTCATGCCAGCCAAACTGGTAGATTTTTTCGCGGTAATTTTCGGCATGCAGGGCAGCTTGTTCAAGGGAAGCGTTTTCCAGAATCACCAAAAACTCCTCGCCACCAAATCGCACACAGGAGGCGCCACGAAACTTAAAGTAGGCCGCCAGTTCGTGAGACACATTGACGATCGCTTTGTCACCGACTAGGTGACTGAGCTCATCATTGATGGACTTAAAGTGATCGATATCGACGACTAACAGGGCAAAGGGGGTTTCGTGTAATAGCAGATCTTTCAGCTTAACGTCGAGCCAGCGACGGTTATGCAAGGAGGTGAGCGGATCGGTAAACACGTCTTGCTGAAGCTGAGCCACAGTGTGTTTTTGGCTCTCAGTGGTCTCTTTGAGCTCTCGATTCTCAAGCTCAGAGAGGATCAGTTTGAGCTGCAATTCAAAGCGTGACAATTTGCGCAGCTGACTCGCGCCCAACTCACCAATAGGGATTTTTTTCATCAAATCGCTTTCGATGCGATACGCGCGTTTTTGAAATTCGAGGGCGCGTTTAAAGTCGCCTTGCTGCTCGGAAACATGAGCCATCGAGTTGGATAGCTTAAGGTTTAATAACGGTGAGGGTTGACGCTCGATACGGCGATGCGCTTGGTGCAGTACCCAACTGGCCAAGTGGCCTTTGCCAAAGTCATTGAGGCAACAAGCAAGCTCGATTTTGATCATGGTAGAGAGCCAGGCGGAGTGAATGTTGCCCGCTGAGTATTGTACGTTGCCCAGTGATTTAAGCGCCAATTCTGCTTCGTCGCTTTGTCTATATAGCTTAGCTTGATAGAGCAAAATCTGCCCCGCTAACACTTTGTCGCTGACCAAGATACTGAGCTCTTCACACTCTTTGATCAAATCGGTGGCCGCGGTGAGACGGTTAAGCTCGATATAGCAAGCCAGCATATAGAGCTTATAGCGCAATCGTAGCGAGCGACTTTGGATTGCATGGTCAATACTGTCGATTTTTTGGTAGTAGCGCAGCGCGCGATTGTGATCGCCATAGGCATCACACAGATTGCCCATCCCCAATACCGCGAGTACATACGCATCAATGTTACTGCTCTCTACTGCGATCGTTGTGGCACTGGCGTATTGGTTTAACGCGCCATAGTAATCGCCGTTTTCGACCAAACGCTCAGCCAAATTATTGCGCACTTCGAGCACCATCTCGGCATCTTTGGGCAGAGCGAGAAACTTCAGCGAGGTTTGCAGCTCATCAATACTCGCCTGCAATTGCTTGAGCTCGCTGCGGTATTCGGCGCTAATGAATAAGGCCTGGGCTTTTTCTTGGGGTGTGGTGGCGATATGTCGGCGAACGTGGTCCCAAAAAATTAGCGCTTCTTCGCCAGAGACGGAGGAGGGATCAAGGCCAGAATCTGAAATTTTATTGAGGAGTCTTTCCATGCTGTTTTCCTCCTACACGTTTTCTTCGAGCTGTTCTAGTGTGAACGGGAAGGAGAGAATGTCGCTGAACACAACTTTTGGCAGCGATTGGCTCAATCCGCGTCGATGCCAAGGGTACATTTCTATCATTTTGGTGAGAACCTGAAAAACGCTGATGGCGTCACTGCCTTTTTCGGCAATCAATAAGCCAAGGCGTTGACTGCTCAAGCGAGACAACAAATCGCGGTTATTACACAGTGAATGGGCGATTTCGGCGCACACATCCAAATAGAGCGGATCGTCGTGCTGGATCATAATCACCGCGTGATTGGCGTGCTTCAACTCTGTCTTAAACAGCACCAATTGTTCCCACCAAAACGTCTCAGACACCATTTGTGTGAGGTGTTTTTCTGGGTCGTACTCGTGTTGACGTCTGATGCGGTTGATCAGTTTGCGCGCTCGTTGCTCTAGCTGACGCTTTGATGCGCGTGCTTTATCGTTTGATACGCGTGCGGTTTGCTCGCGCAGCATGTTAATGGAGTGGTCACGGTATTTTTTGAATGATGCGAGTGCCGCTTGATATTGACCGCTCTCTTCTGCGACGCGCGACTGCTGGAAACAGATTTGTGATAACAGCTCGCCATTATCAAACGACTTGGCGGACTGCTCAGCTTGAATCAGTAACTCTGTCGCTTTTTGTGGATTTTTTCGTAGTAGTTCGAGTCTCGCTCGGCTAATGTAGGAGTGAGACTTCATCCACACCAAATCGTGTTTCACCGCAAGATCGTGCGCTTTTCGCGTGGCTTCTTCTGCGTCTTCAATACGCTCAAGCCCCAGCAGCGCAAGTCCGCGGAAATCCCAAATCTCTGCCAGCCAGGTTTTGTCTTCGTGATCATAGAGTAAGTCTGATGCGCCATCCAAAACAGAAAGCATTTCAACGTAGTTGTTGAGTAGGTAGAGATCCCAAGCGAGCAAAATACGCGATTTGCCCTCAAGCCAAGCGATGCGATTATGGTTGGCCACCATGACCGCTAATTCGTGAGTACTTTGGGCAAGGCCGTACTCTTGGGTAATGCGCCAAATGTTGCCCAACCCAATCAAAGATTCGATTTGATACTCAATTTCATCCACCAGTGCGGACTGCTCAAGGCAGTTAATCCAGTATTGTTGAGCAGAGTAGTATTTGGCTTGGCCCCAATATTGGAGCGCATAGACGTGCAGAATTTCAGGAAGCAGGTCATCGGTATCGAGGGCGTTGTGTTTAGTGTGCGCCTCTTTGATGTAGCGAAGTCCTTTGCGGTAGTCCATCGATGCCCACGCGCATCGCGCCATTACGATGAGGCTTTTCACCTCGGCGGGTGGGTAGAGGATTTGGGCGGCGCGCGCTAAGCACTGCTCAGCGGAAGCGAAGACTTTGTCCGGATCGGATTCAATCTTACTTTTTAGCTGTTCAAGCTCAGTGTCGAGTAGGCGTTGGCTTTTTTCCAATGAGTCAATCCCTTACCGCTAAGTAAACCTATCAAACTTTAGTACTAAACCCCAGTATAATATGAACATTGACGGGTTTACGACTATCAAAAGCATCAAACATTCCACCTTTTACAGGGATGCGTCACACTTCTATTTATTATGAAAGCAGCTCACGCAGTGTCAAAGGGGATTGAGTCAATTCAAGCCGTTGCGCTGCGGTCATGCCTTGTTTGTCTTGGTAGCACAAATTATGCCACGCTCTAAAAATATCCAACATAGGCAGCAGACCACCCGGTCTGAGTTTGCGACGCGGCTCATTGATAAAACCGCTAAAGAGCGTTTGAAAACGAGACTGGAAAAACGCCGTTTGACGAATGGAAGCCCTGCGCAGCCAGTAGTTAGGTCGATTATCTTGTCCTGCGAGATAGCAAATGCCTTTGGCGTATTGACCATCGGAACTAATCGCCCAGCGATCGCGCCACCAACCCATGTGCACGATGTCGATTTTGTCCAAACTGTGGTTCAGAGACCACTGTGGATCTTCTTCCACATACATAAGGTCGATATTTTGACGCTGAATTCTAGGTAGGCATATGCTAAGTGCTGCAGATCGAAGCACTGGGTCTTGCGGTAGATAGATGGAAACTTGGCGGTCGCCCTGACACAAATCCAGCACATGTAAGAAATGGGCGTACGAGGTGTACGGTGCTCTGATTAATGCCCCTTTAGAGGGGTAATGGAAGACGGTGAGGTTGCCCATGGGGTCTTCCACATTGCCTCGCGCCAAAATGGTTTGGTACTGCTGGTCGATGCGCTCGCGAAGATCGCTCGGTGGCGTTGGCACGGGCAGGTTGGCCTCAGAGCAGTGATCGCGTGAGACAAAACGCGCAGGCGTTTGGTACGGATCATGATCGATACCACCAACGGGTTCTTCATTGGCCGAGTAGTTGACGTGTTGGCACAAAATGTAGCCGCTGTGGGCTTCACCCGTGGCAAACCACAATACGCCGTTATTGCTTTTAGGTTGCAGGGTGACGTAGTGAGATGCGAGTTCGTAGTGTTTAGCGTGGTTGACCCAACGAGCGTCAATCATGGCAAGCTTGCGTCGGCAGCGGCTGGCGATATGTTCAACATGGTCATAAAAGGTTTTGGGGTTGATGGAAAGCTTGCGGCAGATTTCACGCACGGAATAACCCGTAAACAGTAACCCAAGCAGGTTTTCTTGAAATTGACATTTTTTGTTCGCCCCTGACCACTTATCGACAAAGGTCGATTGGCACGCTTTGCAACGATAGCGTTGCCTATCACCACTGTAGCCAAACGCGTGGTAGAGGTGCTTATGTGTGTGGACCGAAAGGCCCATGTTGGGACAATCAGGTTGGCGACAAGCGGGCAGCCCATCGCTGTGTAGCTGGCGTAAACGTTGCAGTTCAGTCAGCACATCTTGATTGTTAAGTAAGGGGGGGAAAGCACCGCACTCCCGACATACCATCGCAGGTCGTTTAGGGTTAGCGTGCTGCACAACGTAACGATGCGCATCACTCAATCCAAAGTTGTCACACGCCAATGTTTTACAAAAATTGAGCTGTAACCCATCTGCTTCCTTTGGCAGTTTGCCAGTTGTCACTCTCTCCCCCTCGGGACTATCTGGGCAGCCAAGCGGTCACTTGGCTGCAATATCGTTACAGGTTGATGGCGGTTTCTAGCGCCACTTTCATCATGTCATTGAACGATTTTTGACGTTCTTCTGAGCTCAGCTTTTCACCACGGATGATGTGATCAGAGACAGTCAGAATGGTGAGCGCTTTTGCACCAAGGTCAGCGGCAACGCCGTAGATGCCTGCAGCTTCCATATCCACACCAAGGATGCCGAGTTTTTCCATCTTCTCGAAGATGTCTGCTTCTGGTGTGTAGAAGAGATCCGCTGAGAATACGTTACCGACTTTGACTGGCACGTTTTGCGCGCGAGCTTGAGCAACGGCGGTTTCAAGAAGACCGAAGTCGGCAATGGCCGCGAAATCGTGATCGTTAAAACGGATTCGGTTGACTTTTGAGTCTGTGGAGGCGCCCATACCAATCACAACGTCCATTAATTTTACGTCGTCACGTACTGCGCCACAGCTACCGACACGAATCACGTTCTTCACACCGAACTCGGCAATCAACTCATGAACGTAGATACAGCAAGATGGGATGCCCATGCCGTGACCCATCACCGACACTTTTTTGCCTTTGTAGGTGCCTGTGTAGCCAAACATGTTGCGAACGTCACAAACTTGTTTGACGTCATCAAGGAATGTCTCTGCGATGTATTTAGCGCGTAGCGGATCGCCTGGCATCAATACGGTTTCTGCAAAGTCGCCTGGCTGAGCATTAATGTGTGGGGTTGCCATAGTCATTACTCCAAATGGGTCAGTAATCGCTGAGCTGATTACCAATTATGTTGAACTTCAATTCTGTGTTGAGGCAATACTAGCCTTGTCAGCCATTGTTCCTTGAGAGGTTGCTCACAAAATAGGGTGTGCTATGACAATTTCGAGGTATTGATAACCAAATGTGTTGAAAGTGATTTGGCAATCGATTTGCAAAAACGTTTGCTTGGGGAGTGAACCAAAATGGTTGTGTTTGCGTAACATTGTACAAATAATTTTTTTGTACATGTTTCAAGTGCTGTGCTACTACTTATATGAGAAATTAAGTTATACAAGAAATTAAGTTGTACACATTTGATGGTGATGGGAGCTCAACATGGAAAAGCAAATTACGATCGGTATCAGTTCTTGTGTGCTGGGAGAAAAAGTCCGTTTCGACTCGGGTCATAAGATTAGCAAGTTTGTCACGAAAGAGTTGGCACCGTTTTTTGAATTTATGCCGATATGCCCTGAAGTGGGAATGGGGATGCCGGTTCCTAGGCCGACGATTCGATTGATGTCAAACGATGAGCGTATTGCGCTGGTGGAGACCAAAGATTCGAGTAAAGATCACACGGACGCCATGATTCGCTATTCCCAACAGAAGGTTGCCAGTTTAGTTGATGAAGAGCTATGCGGTTACATCGTTTGTGCTAAATCGCCCACCTGTGGAATGGAGCGCGTTAAAGTGTACCGTAAAGCTGGTGCGGAAAATATCGGGGTCGGACTGTATACACAGCAGTTGATGGAGCAGATGCCATGGCTACCCGTTGAGGAAGATGGACGGCTCAATGATCCTGTGTTGAAAGAGAACTTCATTACCCGCGTTTATACCCTACGTGATTTTTATGACTCAATGGGTGAGACGCCGACCCGTGGCAAAATCATCGCTTTCCACTCGCGTTACAAGTTGACCTTAATGGCTCATCACCCTGAAGCGTACAAAGAGCTTGGGCGCATGGTTGCCAACATCAAAGAGTACGACATCGAAGAGTTTTACCACTTGTACCGTACCGCGTTGATGCAAGCGGTGGCCAATCGCGCCAGTCGTAAAAACAACACCAACGTGCTGATGCACATCCAAGGTTACTTTAAGCGTCATCTCGACAAAGAACAAAAGTCTGAGCTGCGCCGAGTGATCGACGAATACCGTGTGGGTTTGCTGCCTTTGTTGGCTCCGCTAACGCTCATTAAACATTATCTATCCACTCATCCCGATGAATACTTGGCAAAGCAAAAGTTCCTGCAGCCCCACCCACAGGAGTTAAGACTGCGTTATGGTCTGTGAAAAAAATTGGTATGCGATTCGAGAGGTCTCGGATTTAACCGGCGTTAAGCCTGTGACGCTGCGAGCGTGGCAGCGTAGATACAACTTGATCCAACCGGAGCGCACTGAAAAAGGCCACAGACTCTACACGGATGAGCACATTGCACTCATCAATGAGATTCAAGGCTGGCTCGCGAAAGGGATTTCGATTGGTAAAGTGAAAGCCCTGCTCGGGTCTGATTTGCCAGATGAAGCGCTAGACGTCGGCAGTTTAGAGGCAGTAGAGGAGGTGCTTGAAGCGCTGACCAACCTCAATACCAAGCGTGCAGAGAGTGTGATTAATGGTGTGCTAAAAGAGTATCCTCTTGAGTTGGTTGAGCGTCAGTTCATCACGCCAACGCTCAATGCGCTCGCGCTAGTGAAACAAAGCCTGCGATCTTTGCATCTTGGTCTGTTTAATACCTTAATGGTCACTAAGCTCAACCAGATCATTGAGGCGGAAAACAAGGTGGCCCATCGCGGTAAATGTTTGGCAATCAATCTCGATGCGGCGCGCGATATTCACACTCAACTGTGGGCCCTGAGTCTGGTCAGTCAAGGCTATCGAGTCTTGATGATTGATGGCGTCGAGGATCTGTCGGGCCTCTTAGAGCACACCGCCGTTCACCGCTTTGAACAACTGGCGTTTTACAGTGCCACGAAACCGAGTGAATCTCAGCTTAGTGTGATCAAAGAGTTAGAAGCGCAGCATGGGCAACTCTCGCTGTCAGAAATGATCGAATTGGTAAGGAGAAGGTTTTGAATATTGTTTGGTTGCGCCGTGATTTACGTGTTGAAGACAATCACGCATTAGTGAGCGCCGTGAATCGAGGTCAACCGGTCGTGGCGTTATACATCGCAACGCCCGGTACCTGGCAAACCCACGATCATAGTCCAAGGCAAGCGGATCTCATCTACCGTCGCTTGCACGAGTTAAAGACGGAATTAGCCGAACTCGACATCCCGCTTTATTATGCGCAAGTCGAGACCTTCGCAGACAGCGCAGCGCTGGTGGCTGAGTTGGCACTGCAAGCTAAAGCAACGGGTCTGTATCTAAATAATGAGTATGAACTGAATGAACGTCGCCGCGATGAAGCGCTGGAGGAGGCATTGAGTTCAACTTCTGTGGACGTGCATCGCTTTGATGATAAATGTATTTTTCCGCCTGGCTCAGTGCGCAACAAGCAAGGCGACTATTTCAAAGTCTTCACCCCTTACAAGCGCGCTTATTTAAGTAAACTCTATAGTGAAGGATTCCACATCCAGACCTTCAAAGCGACGCCGTGTGCAGGGGTGTTGCAACACCAAGATGTCGCCTTGTTGGATGAGGCGAGTCCGTTCAGTTACCCGCGTGAACCGAGCGAGCGATACAGTGTCAAGACTCGAGACATCATCGCTACCTTGAGAGAGTTTGTGCAGAGCAAAGCGGATGAGTATGGTGACAAGCGGGATTTCCCGGCGTTGGATAATACCAGCCAGCTGTCGCCGTATCTGGCGATTGGGGCGCTGTCTGTGCGTCAATGCATGGCGCGCTTAATGTATCAGCAAACGCTGCCACTCAGTGGTGGGCGAGAAGTGTGGCACAGCGAGCTCGTATGGCGAGAGTTCTATCAGCACTTGCTCCACTTTGAACCCAAACTGTCGAGAGGGGAGAGTTTTAATGCTTGGGGAGAGGAGCTGAGGTGGCAAAATAACCCCAAACACATTGAGGCTTGGAAGCGCGGTGAGACAGGCTACCCTATTGTCGATGCGGCGATGAGGCAACTGAATGAAACGGGCTGGATGCACAATCGACTGCGCATGGTTGTGGCGAGCTTTTTGGTTAAAGATCTGCACGTCGATTGGCGTATTGGCGAGCGCTACTTTATGCGTCAACTGATTGATGGTGATTACGCTGCAAATAATGGTGGATGGCAGTGGTGCGCGTCAACGGGGTGTGATGGTCAGCCTTACTTTCGTATTTTTAACCCGACCTCTCAAGGTGAGCGCTTTGATGATCGTGGCGCGTTTATTCGCCGCTGGGTGCCAGAGTTGAGTTCAGTGCCAGACAAATACATCCACACACCCTGGTCTGACCCGGGGTTAAATTGTCGTCAATATCCTCAACCAATAGTTGATCATAAGAGTGCAAGAGCGATAACCTTAGAGATCTACAAAGAAGCAAAGGGAAACTAAATGCTGCGTAAATGGGTGTCTTTGTGTGCCCTAGTCACACCCTGGTTTGCGTTTTCTGCGACCTACGAATTACCCGGTGAAGAGAGTCGTCTTGTTGGGCGTACTCAGTATCACCAAGTGGTTGAAGGTGAAACACTGGCGGAAATTGCTAAACGTTATGATGTTGGTTTTCTCTCCTTGATGGCCGCGAATAAAGGGGTCGACCCCTTTTTGCCCGCCGCCGACCATGTGTTGACAATTCCAACGCAAGTGATCTTGCCCAATGTCGAGAGACAGGGCGTAGTGATCAATCTAGCGGAGCTGAGGTTGTACTATTTCGAACCTGAAAAAGGCGTGGTGCACATCTTCCCGGTAGGGATTGGCCGTATCGGCCGAGATACTCCCACTATGACGACCAGCATTAGCCAAAAGCGCGCCAACCCAACTTGGACGCCGCCGGCTTCCATTCGTAAAGAGTATTTGGCGAAGGGGATTGAGTTGCCGCCTGTGGTGTCCGCAGGCCCTGAAAACCCGCTTGGTGAGTACGCGCTCCGCTTGGCCTATGGTGTCGGAGACTATCTGATCCACGGAACCAACAAAGACTTTGGCATCGGTCTACGTGTTAGTGCTGGCTGTATTCGAATGGAGCCCAAAGATATTGAGTGGCTTTTCTCTCAAGTCAATGTGGGCACTAAGGTGCAAGTCATCAATGACCCAGTGAAAGTGGCGTTGGAGCCAGACAGAAGCGTCTTTATTGAAGCGCATGAGCCCCTGACACGAAGTGATGGCAGCAAGACGTTGCTGACTATTCCGCAAGAGCTCACTTGGTGGCTCGATGAGTTTCAGCATTCTGATTCCAAAGCGAAAGCAGCGATCCTTGCGCAAAATGGTGTGCCGGTAGAAATCGTCGCGCCAGATTATTTGTAGGTAATGACTTGCTTATCGAGAATGAACGGTAGCTAGAATGGTCAGCGTGAGTGCAGGATTTTCAACGTGCTGATACGCTCAACGATGAGAAAAGAGAAAGGGTCTGCATATGCAGACCCTTTCTTTAAAACTTGACTGAATTACTTAGTGTAAGACTGAGCAATGTTGTCGATGCGTTCGTTTGCACGAGCGGCTTCTTCTTGCGCTGCCATTGCTGCGTCGCCTGACTTACGAACGTCTGCTTGCAGTGCTGAAACGTCTTGGCTTAGCTGGCTAACTTGATTGCTTAGCTCGTCCAGTTTCGCTGTTGTTGCTTCGTCTGGACCAGAAGCACAACCTGCTAGTAGAAGAACAGAAGAGGCTGCAGCTGCGATCAACATTTTGTTCATATTAGAACTCCTTGCTTATATGAGTATCATTTAGATTGCCCTATACATTCTTCATCATATAGTGACATTCCACAGTGTAGTGCTAAATATTAACTTCCAAAAGTAGAGAAAAGTCAAAAAAACCCAAGAATTTAGGTAATTATCGAATTTGTTGACGAATGTCTCATTCGTGAGAGTAAATAATGCAAGTGAAGTCAATAATGAGCATCTATCAATAGTGGGGCCGCTGAAACTCATCCAGTGAGAAAGTACGCTTGCGATTGAGGGTAAAGAGGATGGGATCGATATTTTGGCCACACTCTACCCATCACCGTCTATTCTAGGTATCATGTACCGTTTTGATTTCGTCGCTCGATGTAGCGGGCGTCACTGTTTACCGTTCAATGTGGATTTATTGGAGACAACATTGCAGTTCAAAGATTTAGGTTTAGATAATCGCTTATTAAAAAACTTGAACCATTTTAATTTTACCAAGGCGACTGACATTCAAAAACAAGCGATCCCCGTGGCGATTGCTGGTAAGGATTTACTCGCCTCCTCGAAGACTGGTTCAGGAAAGACACTGGCGTTTGTTCTGCCGATTTTGCACAAGTCTCTAAAAAATAAATCGTTTTCCGCCAAAGATCCACGCGCATTGATTCTAGCGCCGACCCGTGAATTGGCGAAGCAGGTGTACGGTGAATTGCGGTCTATGTTGGGCGGTTTAACGTACGACGCCACCCTGATTTTAGGCGGTGAAAACTTTAACGACCAAGTCAAAGCGCTTAAGCGCTACCCTAAATTCATTGTGGCGACACCAGGGCGTTTAGCCGACCACTTGCAACATAAATCCTTGTTCCTTGATGGCTTGGAAACCTTGGTACTGGATGAAGCGGATCGTATGTTGGACTTGGGTTTCGCGCCTGAGCTACGTCGTATCCACAATGCAGCCAAGCATCGTCGTCGTCAAACCTTGATGTTCTCGGCCACGTTAGATCACGCAGAAGTCAACAACATCGCTTTTGAAATGCTTAATGCGCCTAAGCGGATCGCTGTAGGCGTGGCCAATGAAGAGCACAAGGACATCACGCAGAAGTTCTACCTGTGTGACCATCTCGATCATAAAGAGGCGATTTTAGATCGCATTCTTGAAGAGGCGCAGTACAAGCAGCTGATCATCTTCACTGCAACACGTGTCGACACTGAGCGTTTGACTGACAAGCTGAACGAGCGCAAGCTCAAAGCGGTAGCGCTGAGCGGGAATCTGAATCAAACTCAACGCAACACCATCATGAGTCAGTTTGAACGTGCCGTGTTTAAGATTCTAGTGACCACCGATGTGGCTTCACGTGGTCTTGATATTGCCAACGTGACCCACGTCGTCAACTTTGATATGCCTAAGCATACTGAAGAGTATGTGCACCGTGTGGGCCGCACGGGTCGAGCGGGTAACAAAGGTGATGCCATTTCGCTAGTAGGGCCAAAAGATTGGGACAGCTTTAAGCGTGTGGAAGCTTATTTGCAGCAAGACATTGCCTTTTCTGAGCTGGAAGGTTTGAAAGGCAAGTTCAAAGGTTTGAAGCCGCGTAAGCCCGATTTTCGTAACAAAGCCAAACCGAACAAGAAAGCCACCACGACTAAGAAAAAGGCGTCAACTAAGCCTGTTAAGCGTGATAAAGGATTCTACCAAAACGTGGCGGTGGGCGATTCGGTGTTTATTCCGAAGAAGAAAGTCGCGCCGAGTAGCGACGACGAATAACCTCAGCGTAAACGCACAACATAATAAGGGACTGCCGCGGCAGTCCCTTTGTCTATCTCACGCTTTAGACTTTAAAGAATCCAAGTTGCTGCTTTTGATTTTCAGCCAGTGCCGAGAGCTCTTGGCTGGCGGCGGCGGCTTGAGTGATACCAGTGACGTTTTGGCTCACTAACTCATAGATGTTGCTGAGGTTGTTGTTGACGTCGGAGGTAACTTGCCCTTGCTCTTCGGACGCGATAGCGACTTGAGCGTTAATGCTCGACAGGTCGGAAATCGACGTGGAAATATCACGCAGCGAGACACTGACCAACTTTGCTTGCTCTTGACTGCGAGTGATCATCTCAAGGCTTGAATTCACGCTGTCATTGGCACTGCCCGACTGTTTTTGCAACTCTTCGATAATGGTCTGGATCTCTTTTGTCGACTCCTGTGTGCGTGCAGCAAGCATGCGAACTTCATCGGCGACTACAGCAAAACCACGACCACTTTCACCTGCACGCGCCGCTTCAATCGCTGCGTTTAGGGCAAGCAAGTTGGTTTGCTCAGAAATGCTCTCAATCACTTCAATCACTTTGCCGATTTGCTCAGATTGATCTTTGAGTGAGTGAACCACTTGCGCAGCATCCGATAATTGACGCGCCATTTTCTCGCTCTCACGAGTATTCTCATCAAAGACTGCCAAACTCTCTTTTGCCAGTTTATCTGCTTTAAGCGCTGCAGAGTCGGCCAGATTGGCGTTTTGCGTCACTTCGGTTGCCGTGCCCTCCATCTGGTTGATCGCCGACGCCACTTGCTCCACTTCGTTCTTCTCTTGGTCGGAGTTGACGCTCGATTGTGTCATCACTGCCGCTAACTCCGTAGAGGCGGACGCGACATCCACACTGATTCGAACCAATGAGTCGACGGTTTGCTGGAGTTTGCTCACGGTACTGTTGAAGTCTTTAGAGAGTGCAGTGATCTCGTTGTTGCCTTCTTCTTGCACGCTAACGAGTAGATTGCCGTGCGCCAATTGTGTCATGGCTTGTTGTAGGCGCTGAATCGGCGTGACGATGATTCCGGCTAGCAACCAACTTAATATCAACGCGATGGCGAGCACAGCGACAAGACCGATGATACTGCTGTTCATCACCGAAGAGTGGGTTGCCTCACTGCGATGCAGGTCATCCAATGCCAGTTCATTGAGCTTAGTGGAGAGGTGGTCAATGGCTGATACCATCTCTTGCCCGGCCTGGCGGTAGACTGCCGAAGCTTGCTCAAAACGTTGGTCAAACGCCGCACTGGATTGGGTCTGTTGATGTTTCTGATTGAGGAGCGGCACCATAGTATTGATGGAGTAGCGAACGTAGTGCTCGATGGCCTCTTTCATCGCCGAGACTTCTTTTTGCAAGCCCTCTACTGTATTGAGTGAGTCCAGCAGACGTTGATTTTCGCTCTGTTTTTCTAACAAGGTGCTGGCGAGTCCATCAACATCTTCTGCTCGAAACAAGCTGTAGATAGCTTTGATACGCATACCGTAGGTGTTGTCGATAATGTCAGTGAGTTCTTCTTTGTGATTGACGAGATGTTCAGTGGAGCTTTTGACGGTGCCAAACGCGTGAGTCAGGCTATTTGAGCTGTAAGTGATGCCTGCGATGAGCAAGATCAGAGTGAATATCACAGGTACAACAACTTGTACCTTGATAGAAAGGTTACTGAGTAACTGGCGCATTAGTGGTCCTCTACATACGAAACTGAATAAGATATGTTGTTTTTATAGTTAAGGAGAATGATTCTAATTTGTCTCTGATTTATTTCAATAATCAAATTTATCTTACATAGATAAGTTTGACCCCACGTTATGCAACTTATATTTGCATTAATATCAGCTGGTTAATTCTTGCCCACTAGATTGATGATAAAGAGAAGGGCACACCGAGAGCGGCTAAAGTGGTAAGGGCGTCAGTAATGTGCTGACGTTGAGAAATAAGACCAATGTGTCATATAGGCTTCAACGAAGTGAAACACAACTGTCACATTTGAGTCCTAAAGTGAGCAGCGTTCAAGTGAAACACAACGGCAATAAAGCCAACTTAAGGAAATTGTGATGAAAAAGACAGTAATCGGTGCAATCGCACTTCTAGGCGCCATGGCAGTGACTCCTGTTTCTGCTAAAGAAACAATCTCTGCTGTAGGTTCTAGCAGCGTAACTCCACTGATGGAAGTTTTCTCTGAAACATACATGAAGTCAAACTCTGATGTGTTTATCGAAGTTCAAGGACCAGGTTCTTCTGCGGGCGTGAAAGCGGCGAAGAACGGCAGCGCTGACCTTGGCATGTCTTCTCGTAACCTGAAAGAGTCTGAGAAAGAGCCAACATTGAAAGAGCTAACAGTTGCACTCGACGGTATCGCTGTTGTGGTGAACCCTAAGAACGATCTTAAAGGTCTAACTGCTGAGCAAGTAACGGCTATCTACACGGGTGAAGTGACGAACTGGAAAGACGTAGGCGGCGCAGACAAGCCTATCGTAGCGATCACTCGCGATACTGCATCAGGTACGCGTGGCGCGTTCGAAGACATCATGAGCCTTAAGAAGAAGATCTCGGGCAAAACTGTGTCAGCGATTTCTCAGCGTGCTCAAGTGGCCAACGGTAACGGTGCTCTTAAAACTATGGTTGCCTCTAACCCATACGCGATTGGTTACATCTCTCTAGGTACCGTAGACGAGTCGGTTCACGCACTAGCGATTGACGGTGTCGATGCAACAGTTGACAACGTGAAAGGCGGTTCTTACAAAGTGGCGCGTCCTTTCCTAGTTCTTTACCGTGAAGGTCAACCTACTGCGGCAACAAAGAAATTCCTAGACTGGATGGTGTCTGACGACGCACAAGCGCTTGTGGACCAAAAAGGTTACATCTCAGTTAAGTAACTCCAATAAGATTTTAATTGCTCAGCCCCCTTTGGGCTGAGCCTTTTCTCACTCTGAAACGAGTGTTTCACTCGTTATCTCGGTAAGATTTTTATGACCATCGCAACAAGTAGTGAAAAGCTTATGAATACTCAAGCGACTCAAGTATCTAAGCCAAGTCTTCGCGCTAAAAAGCGTGTAGATTGGAAAGAGCGCATCTTCCATGGCTTATTCTTAACCAGTGCTATTATCGGCATTGTTTCTCTCGCCATCATTGCTTACTTCATTTTTAAAGAGTCCATTCCTGCCTTTCAAGAAGCGGGGATTACCGGCATTGTTCTAGGCCAAGACTGGTTGCCACCAGCACTGTATGGTGTGGCTACCATGATTGTCGCTTCGATTGTGTCCACCTTTGGCGCAGTGATTGTGGGTGTGCCGATTGGTGTATTGACTGCCATCTTTATTGCGGAAATCGCGCCTAAACGTTTAGCGGATGTGATTCGCCCAGCGGTTGAGCTGTTAGCGGGTATCCCTTCGGTCGTCTACGGCTTCTTTGGCCTAGTCATCATCGTTCCGCTGATTCAAAACATTTTCAATGTGCCTGCGGGTAACACCATTTTGGCCGGTATCATTGTACTCGGGGTGATGATTCTTCCTACGGTCATTACCGTGTCTGAAACCTCGATTCGCGCTGTGCCTCGCGCCTACAAAGAAGGGTCGTTAGCGCTGGGGGCGTCAAAAATCTACACCATCTTTAAGCTTCTCGTTCCAGCGGCACGAAGCGGTATCATGACTGGGGTTATCTTAGGCATTGGTCGCGCATTGGGCGAAACGATGGCGATCATTATGGTCATGGGTAACGCACCGGCGATGCCACAAGGTATTTTAGATTCCGCACGTACGCTGACCGCTAACATTGCGATTGAAATGTCCTACGCAAGCGGTGTACATGCGAACGCTCTCTACGCAACGGGCGTGGTACTGTTGGCCTTTATCATGATGTTAAACGGTGCATTGTTGTACTTAAACCGCGAAAAAGCGAAATAAGCGATAGGTGAAGATTATGGACCGCGTGAAATTAAAACAGTCTCGAGAGCGTAAGGATCATATCCTCAATGCGTTTGTTTGGTTGTCTGCTGCGCTGACAGTCGGCTTCCTATTTTGGATTATCTGGTACATTCTTTCGAATGGCCTACAGCATGTTGATTGGAAATTTATCTCTGGCGATTACACTCGAACCGGTGATGAGCAAGGTATCTTTCCGATGATTGTATCGACCATTTACATGGTTATCGCATCAATTGCGGTTGCGGCCCCAATGGGCATCATGACCGCCATCTACCTAACAGAATACGCCAAAGTGGGCAGTAAACTGGTCAAAGTGATCCGTTTCTGTACTGAGTCACTGGCGGGTATCCCGTCGATCATCTTTGGTCTGTTTGGTATGACATTCTTTGTGGCGATTTTGGGACTGGGCTTCTCTATCCTGTCGGGTGCATTGACGCTGAGTATCTTAATTCTTCCCGTGATCATCCGTACCACGGAAGAGGCGTTGATGTCCGTACCACAAACATACCGCGAAGGCTCATATGGCCTTGGCGCATCGAAAATTTACACTATCTGGCGCCTAATTTTGCCAAGCGCAATGCCAGGTATCTTAACCTCGGTCATTCTAAGTATTGGTCGTGTGATTGGTGAGTCTGCCCCTGTATTTCTCACCGCAGGTATGGTCGCGCGTATTCCTGATTCGTTATTCGATTCAGGCAGAACGTTGACGGTACACCTGTACAAGCTCACTACCGAGCTCTTCACGATAGATGAGTGGAATCAGGCCTATGGAACTGCGACAGTGCTGATTGTGGTTGTTCTATTGATCAACATGATCACTAAACTGATTGCTCGCCGCTTCAATACCGCGACTTACTGATCGCTGACTGACCAAATTTAAGAGATTAAGACCATGAACAAATTCAACATTGAAAATCTAGACCTGTTTTACGGTGAGAACCAAGCCCTTAAATCGATCAACCTTCCGATCCCAACCCGTCAGGTGACGGCGTTGATTGGGCCTTCAGGCTGTGGTAAATCGACGCTGTTGCGCTGCTTAAACCGCATGAATGACTTGATTGAAGGCGTGACCATCAAAGGCTCGCTTGAGATGGACGGCACCGACATCTACGGCAACATTGACGTGGCGGATTTGCGCATTCGTGTTGGGATGGTGTTCCAAAAACCTAACCCTTTCCCTATGAGCATTTATGAAAACGTGGCGTATGGTCTGCGCGCTCAGGGTATCAAAGATAAAAAACACATCGATGAAGTGGTAGAGCGTTCACTGCGTGGCGCCGCTTTGTGGGATGAAGTCAAAGATCGTCTTAAATCGCACGCTTTCGGCTTGTCGGGTGGTCAGCAGCAGCGTCTATGTATCGCGCGTACAATTGCGATGGAACCGGATGTGATCTTGATGGATGAACCGACGTCCGCGCTTGACCCAATCGCGACTCACAAGATCGAAGAGTTGATGGAAGAGCTGAAAAAGAACTACACGATCGTGATTGTGACGCACTCCATGCAGCAAGCACGTCGCATCTCGGATCGCACGGCGTTTTTCTTAATGGGTGAGTTAGTTGAGCATGACGATACACAAGTTATCTTCAGCGACCCTAAAGACGATCGCACCAAAGGCTATGTAAACGGCGACTTTGGTTAATGCTTAGCAACTTATAAACAGAATTTACTGGCAATATCACTATAATAATATGCGATGGTACTTTGCCCCTCTTTTAGAGGGGCTTTTTTGTGCCCGTCTTTTACTCATGGCATTAGTGAAGATTGAGATTTTTAAACTAACGTGATTGGTTTTCTGACAATGTGCAGTCTTGATGTAAGGACAAGTGAAGCGGTACCACTTGAGGGGCGCTCAGTAACAGTGTGACTGGAAGCGTATCGAGGGAAACCGTGACGCGCGAACCTGGGCTCAACGAGCTTTGAATCGTGTTTGTACCTTGCAGTTTAATCTTGCTGCCAGAGGGGGTTGTGGGCAGCGCAGTGATGGTGAGATGGATAGAGGTAGGACTATTGTGCTCACAGTGGAGTGTCGCATATGGAGGGAGCGTCTGAAGGGTGGGAAAGGCCAGTGTTTGGAAGGAGAATAGGAAAGCGATACCCGGAGGTATCGCTTTATTGCTATATATATTCATTTGAAACATTAGTTTTGAATGATAGTAACGTTCGATGCGTAGGTAAAGCCAGCGGTAACCGTTGCCATATCGTTGCTAGTTTGATCAATGAGCACATCGTTCCACGAAGCATGGAACATGTCTACAGTGGCAGTAGAATCACTACCCATTTGATCGATGTCAACCAAGTTGTGTTCACTACCTGTATCTAGGTAAACATAAGCTTCGTTGTCATCACCGCGTTGCTCTGTGAACACTTCGTTATCATGGCTTGCATTCGTTATCTCAACCAAAACATCGTTGTCGTCGCCGCGACGAACTAAATTTTTGACGGTATTGCCATCGCTGTCTGAAATGTAATTTTCGATAGTATTTCGATCAGCACCGCGTAACACCTGAGCTACGGTTGTATTTCCGTCACCATTGATCTCTACATCAACAGTATTGTCTCCTGCTACGCCCGTGATATTTACGGTTGAACTGTTATCATCGCCAGTTTGTTGAATATCAATATCATTCTCGTAGGCTCGACCACCCCAGTATACGCCCGTTACATCAACGTCGGCGGCATTGCTATTTCCAGTTTGTGTAATATCGACAGTTGTGTACCTGGTGTTTTGAAGATCGACTTCCGCACCATTACCGAGGTAGGTATTCGCATGGGCGGTGTTTTGAGTAATGTTCACGTTTTCTACATAACTGGTTTGCATGTTAACAACAGCATCGTTACCTGCATAAACTGCCGATGATGCCAAAATAGCTGTGATTGTGATTGCTAACTTTTTCATGAATAGATCCTTACTTTTGTCCATTTATAGTGATGTTATCCTTTACGTTGTGCGTCATTGCTCAACGTAAATACTGCGATGCATTGAGTTCTTTATGAAGATAAAGTCATCTCCATCCTGATTAATTCCATAACTGGCATTACTTTTATCAATCACAACGGCAATGTTATTATCATTGACTTGTGAAATGCTGATATCACTGCCATAACTAGACAAGCATTTTCGACCGCTGCATTGTTCTAGATAAGCCAGGTTGAAATCCCCATCTTGTTTGATATAACCAGTATGGTCTTGACCAGTTTGTACAAGTACGGCGACATTTTTTCGTCCAGATTGCTCCACCATCCCGGTGTTATCTGAGCCTGTCTGAGATACAATTGCTGTACTCGAATCAGTTTTATCTTGTATTACCTTGGCCTTATTTTTTCCGTTCCCAATGTGATGTTGGTTAATAAAAACATTTGAATCAACACTGTTATTCAGAATGACCTCTGCATAATTACCTGGAGAGGTGTTTAATTCATCAAATTCAATAAAGCTATCTGAATTATTAAACTCTCCAAAGACCTTCGACATTTCGTCGAAATCATGTCGTGTACCACCATATGCATGAGCCATGGATAATAAAGATAAGACGACAAAACCTTTCTTGATATAGTTGAGATTTTGCACCTTAACCTCCGTTATTTAGGTGTTCAGCGAGTTGCTGTCTCCATAACTCACGATTAATTATGCTCGCACTACCACTAAATACAATGAACTTAAAATTGAAAATTAATCAGATCAATTTTCTTTTTAATGAGACGGTTTCTTGTAATGGGCAATCTAAAGTTTAATTAAACTTGTTTCATAACTAGTTATTTCGTTTATTTTCAATTTAAACCATTGATATTTAATAAATTTAATTGATGTCCAATGGGCTATGAGTTAGAGGACTAGCGATTGTCTTCTACATAGATGGCTGGTTTAGTCTCAATATTGAGATGGGTAAGATTGTTTGAATAGTATCCTTTTATCTTTTTTAAAGATCATATAAGTTTTAAACATGATCATACTTCTCATGCAAAAGTGGACAATTAGAATGAATCGAATAAACACCTTTACGTCTATGTGTATTGGTTTTTTTCTTTGCTTAGTTAACCACTTGGGCTTTGCAGAAGAGATAGAAGATGTGAAGAATTCGAGTGGAAGTCAACATATAGAAAGCAACGAGTTTTATGCTGAGGTTGAAGGGCTGATCGTAGATAGAACAATGACGCGGCTAGGTGATGATTTTTATTTTTTCTTCACTCAGTACATGAATGATCGCCATGGTTCATTACAAGAAAACTTAGTAGTCAAGGAGCGTCCTACTGCGTTGTCTGGCAGTATTATCAGCGTTCTTCATCGCGACAAAGTTATTTATCGTACGGCGTTGTCCCCAGGAAGAAAAACAGCGCAGGACAAAGCCAAAGATGCACTCAGTGCAGTCACTAACTATTTATTGAGATGGAAAGCTCAGCGTGAGTATCAAGATACTTTTGATCTCGAACGTGATGAGTTCTGAAGGGAATAATGATGAAAATAAAGATGATGATTCGGCAGTGTGTAACGTTAGCCTGCCTCTTTACTGGCAGTCTTTACGCAACGGAGCTGGTGTATACGCCAGTGAATCCTAGCTTTGGTGGTAACCCTCTCAACAGTTCACATTTGTTTGGTGTAGCGAATGCGATCAATGGTTATGAAGGTCCAGACAACGGGCTAGATTTTGAAGAGGAATCGGCGCTCGATCGACTAGCGAATAGCTTAGAATCACGCTTGATTAGCCAACTGTTATCAGACGTAGGGAATGGGAATACGGGTCAGTTAGAGACAGACGACTTTTATCTCAATATTGTCGACAACGGTGGCACATTGACGGTGCAAATTGTGGATAAAATCTCCGGTGAATCAACCGAGATAAAAGTTGCGGGCTTAAACCCGGATAATAATTAGAACGGAGACTGCCCATGCGCCTGATTACTCTCACTTTACTCTGTGGCTTATTATCCGGTTGTGCCATTTCTATGGATATGCCTGATACTGACGAAGCACCGACTTTGATGCCACGCGGAGCAACTTACCAAGACTTGGTCAACCTACCTGAACCTCGAGGTAAGATTTTGGTCTCTGTCTACGACTTTCGCGATCAAACCGGTCAATATAAGCCTCAACCTAACAGTAACTTCTCGACGGCGGTCCCCCAAGGTGGTACGGCGCTGTTGACTGCGTCTTTGCTTGACTCCAAATGGTTTGTACCGCTTGAGCGAGAAGGGCTACAAAACTTGTTGACCGAGCGCAAGATTATTCGAGCGGCACAAAATAAGGGCTCAGGTGCAGAAAACCACGGTGATGATTTGAGTGCACTGAGCTCTGCTAATGTCGTGATTGAGGGCGGTATCGTCGCCTATGACTCAAACATTAAAACCGGCGGTGCGGGAGCACGCTATCTTGGTATTGGCTCATCGGGGACATACCGAACAGACCAAGTCACAGTGAACTTGCGTGCGGTGAATGTTCGTACGGGGCAGATTCTGCTTAGTGTCACCACGAGCAAGACGATATTTTCCCATGAACTGACGGCAGGGGCGTTTCGTTTTATTGACTACCAAGATTTACTTGAAGTCGAAGCGGGGTACACGAACAACGAGCCAGTTAACGTCGCTGTGATGTCTGCGATAGATGCGGCGGTCATTCACGTCATTGTTCGAGGTATCAGTCAAGGACTTTGGCAGCCGGCTAACCCAGAAGACAGAAACAACGCGTTGCTACAAAAATACGCCAAACAGACTCATCAGATTTTATAAAAGCAAACCTAAGGCCAAAAGCCTGTCTATTCAGAAAAGTCACGCCTATACAGATCGTATAGGCGTTTTTCTGTCTGCTTGTATCACTTAAGTGCTCAATCGTGATTGAGGGAGAGTGGTGTTTACTATCACCTAGGAGGGAGTGTTGGCGGGTTTATCCTTGTCATCCTGAGGGGCGTCCTCGCCCGTGTCGGCAAATATCTCCGCTACTGCGCTGCGCTCTAACTCGCCTTGCAGATTTCCTTCGTCATCAACGACGGGTAGAGAGTAGTCGTACGACATGGTATCGACCAGCACCTCTTCGATGGCAGAATCGGCAGAGACCGTCGGCACTTCCTCATAGATTTCCTGATTGATTGCGTCTTCGCCATGTTCTTTGGCGGCATCCATCAGACCCTCTTTGGTCAACACGCCCTGATACCCCTCTTCAGTGACATGATAGGCGTAATCCTGTTTGAAGCCTTTCATCTGTTTGATGGCGTCTTGAATTGTGGTGGCGGTAATGCGATACGCGGGTGGGTTCATCACGGTTTCCACCGTGAGCGCGCGAGCACGATTGACGTCTTTGACAAACGCCTCAACGTAATCATCAGCAGGGTTCAAGAGGATATCGTCCGGTGTGCCTTGCTGAACCAACTCACCATCTTTGAGGATGGCAATTCTGTCGCCCAATCTCAGAGCTTCATCCAGATCGTGAGTAATAAACACGATGGTTTTGTGCAGCTTTTCTTGCAGCTCGATAAGCTGATCTTGCATTTCACTGCGGATCAGTGGGTCGAGCGCCGAGAAGGCTTCATCCATAAGCAGGATTTCGGCATCGGTACATAGGGCACGTGCTAAACCGACACGTTGCTGCTGTCCCCCAGAAAGCTGAGAAGGGTACTGGTTTTGATAGCCTGACAGCCCAACGGTATCGAGCCACTCATTGGCTTTTTTTAAGCGCTCTGGTTTTGCGATGCCCTGAATTTCTAACCCGTACGCGACATTGTCGACAACCGTACGGTGAGGGAGCAGGCCAAAGCGCTGAAATACCATCGACATTTTGTGACGGCGGAACTCTTCAAGCTCACTTTGACTGAGCTTCATCACATCGGTCCCTTCGACCAAAATCTGGCCTTCGGTGGGGTCGATGAGTCGATTAAAGTGTCGAATCAAGGTGGATTTTCCAGAGCCTGACAGGCCCATTATGACAAAAATCTCCCCTCTATTGATTTGGAGATTGATCTCTTTAAGTCCGACAGTGTGGCCGGTTTCAGCGAGTACATCGTCTTTGCTTTGACCCTGCTTGACTTGCTCCATGACAGAGTGTGGCTTGGCGCCGAAGACCTTGTACAAGCCACTGATTTCAATAAGTGGTTTAGTCATGTTTCAGATCTCCTAGATGAGCTTGGGTGCGCTTAGCGTACGCTTGCGAGGCTCGGTCAAACAAAATAGCCAGTACGACGATGGCAAAACCATTGAGTAGGCCTAAGGTAAAGTATTGGTTGGTGATGGATTTAAGCACGGGTTGCCCAAGGCCTTTTACGCCGATCATAGAGGCAATCACCACCATCGATAGCGCCATCATGATGGTTTGGTTGATGCCTGCCATGATGGTGGGCATCGCCAGTGGGAGTTGCACGCCAAACAGCCGTTGTTTGGCGCTGGCGCCGAAGGCCGTGGCGGCTTCGAGCACCTCTTTGTCGACCAAGCGGATACCGAGGTTGGTTAGGCGGATAACCGGAGGGATCGCATAAATCACCACGGCAATGAGCCCCGGAATTTTACCGATGCCGAGTAGCATTACAACCGGAATGAGATACACAAACGCGGGCATGGTTTGCATGATGTCCAACATCGGCGTGACGATAGATTGGACACGATTTGAGCGCGCCATCGCAATACCAATAGGGATACCAAGCACAATAGATAGCATGGTGCAGACAGTGATGATACTCAGCGTTCGCATAGTATCTTCCCACATACCAAAATAGCCAATGAAAATCAGTGAGATAAAACACCCGACACCCAATTTCCAAGAGCGGCTGGCCAAATAAACAAGCGCGGTACAGACCGCAAGAACAATAACCCAAGGCGTGGAGAGGAGCAGTTTTTCAAACCAAATTAAAAATGAGAGCAGTGGGTCAAAGAAAGACTCGATCATTTCACCGTATTCGCGAGAAAACTCGCGGTAGGCACCATCGAGTGTTTTGCGAATCGCTCGCAAATCTGAGCGTTCCATTTCTGGAAAGCTGCTAAACCAACTATCACTAGACATCGTGTTTATTCCTTTTATTCTCCTTCACGCGTCGCGCGTGAAGGAGTACAACTTATAGCAGAGTTAAGGGAGGAGGGGATTAGAGTGCTTTGGTCACTTTGTCCGCGACGTCTGCAGGTACCCAAGCTTGCCAGATCTGTGGGTAGGACTCTAAGAAGTGGAACATGGCTTCCTCACTGTCTGCTTGGTTGTCTTCCATCCAAGCCAGCAACTGGTTCATGTCAGCGTTAGTAAAGCCACGCTTTGTGAAGTAGTCATACGCTTCTGGTGAGCGAGTAGCGAACTCTTCTGTCGTGATGGTGTGGACGGGGGAAGGTGGGTACATCGTCGCTTTAGGCTCCGCACATTCCGGTTGCGAAGTACAGTTGACGAACTCATCTAAGTCAACACCACTACCAAAATCGACTTTGACCATGTTGTATTTACCTAACACGGCGGTCGGTGCCCAGTAGTAACCGAACCAACCTTGTTCACGCTCATAGGCTTTGGCGATAGAGCCAGATAGACCTGCACTTGAGCCTGGATCAATGATGGCAAATCCCGCTTCTTCTAATTTCAGTGCGCGGAATAGGTTCCCAGCGCTGATTTGACAGTTCCAGCCCGCAGGACAGCTGTAAAAACCGCCTAACTCGTCATCTTCAGGATGCTCAAAGAGTTTGGCATGCTTTTTCACCCCTTCAATGGTGGCGATTTCAGGGTATTGTTCGACTAAATAGGCAGGTACCCAAAACCCTTCTTCACCACCATCAACGAGGGATTTGCCCGCGTAGCGCAGACGCTTTTCCTCAACCCCTTTGTCTAGGGCATCCTTTAGCGCGTTACTCCATAATTCTGGGGCCACATCAGGTTGGCCTTTTTCAATCATTGATGTACCGGTGGGCATAGTGTCGCCGGGGATCAGTTCAGCATCACAGCCATAGCCGTGCTCGAGAATAAATCGATCAATGTTGGCCATCAAACTGGCGGAGTTCCAGTTCATATCAGCGATGGTGACAGAGCCACACTCACTTGCCTGTGAGTGAAAGGCAACAGAAGAGAGCGCAATTAGCGCGGCGGATTTGAGTTTCATTATTATTTCCCTTTTAAATGAATCCGTTAATAGAATAGTGAATTAATCATTAGAGTTCAAATTAACAAACGGACGAAGAGCTCGATTTTCAAGATAAAAAGCGACCTTTTAGGGATTTAATGACGAAGTTAGCACCGATTATCTGCGCACAATGCATAGTTACAGAATGATACCCGTTCGAGGTCGAATGAGTTAATCAATAGACCAGACATTTTTAATGTCTGGCCAGCCCCAGTTGGTGAGCTCGACGTCTTTGAGCACCCCCTCAAATCTGAGTGTTTGCCGATGATGGAACAGTGGCGACAGCCAAAACTGATTGATGAGAGCAGAGGCGATGGGCTCTAGCGCCTCTAAGTAGTTCGCCAGTGGTGTCGTGCTGCGTAGATCATCTAGCGTGCTCAGCAGCCAGCGTTTGGAGTCTTCGCCAATGCAAGCTTGGACAATCGGGTTGTGGTAGAGGCTGTTGAACGCTGAGGCGTGGCGATTGTCATCGAGGTTGATATTGGTGACGATCAGAGACGCTTGTAACTGACCACTTTCAGCGAGCGCAGTCAGCTCACGATAAGAATAGGAGTGAACAGTGACTTCAACGCCAAGGGTTTCGAGTAACGACTGAATAGCGAGTGCGCAGCTTTGCAGCGCGGTGTAGTCGTAAACGGCAATGCTGATGTGATTGGGCAGCGGTACACGAGGCATCGTGGGTCGAATCACTTTATGCCACATCGGCAGTAAGTTTTGCGCGACCTCACAACCGAACGCACGTCCGCTCTCTTGTAACTGCTTGAGCACTCGCAGAGGGGTGATAAAGGTAGAAAGAAAACGGCGTTGAGCATCGTTGAGCGTATTGCACGCCGTTTGATTAAATAGGACAAACATACAGCCATCTTCAACCCGAGAGCGCTTGATGTCGGTGTGCGGTTCATGACTCACCGCATGTGAGAGATAGTGATGACAGGGATCTTGCGCACCCGGTTGGTTTGTCTCGATTTGTTTTTTGTGGGCAGTGGGCTCTTCAATTTGCCAAATGGTCACTTGGTCGGTAAGCGCGCGGCAGGCATAGAAGCGCTCGAACGCTTGAAGGTTCAGTTTGGCACTGGAATGTTCGCTTACTTCAAAGGGGCCGGACCCGACAACTTGTGATTGTTTGGTGTCGTGGACTTGGCTCGGCGGTTGAATGGAATACTTCACGCCAGAGAGCAAGCCACCAAATCCTTGGTCGGGAAGGGAGAGTTCGAACATCACTTTATTGTGCCCGGGCGAGTGCACGGATTTTAAATGGGATAATTCACTGCGGTAATGGCCAAGCTCACGCAATTGCTTAAACAGTGCCACAACACTGTTTGCGTCGATTGGCGCACCGTTGTGAAACGTTAGCCCAGGGCGCAAATAAAACGTCCATGTCAACGAGTCTTCATCATAGTGCCAATGATGAGCCAGTTGAGGAGTGAGCATACCGTCATTGGTACAACCAACCAGGCAACAGTAGATCTGGCGAATCAGATAGCGCTCACTTGAGCGTTGCAGTTGATGGGGTACTAACCGCTCAAAAGCACGTTTGTAAGTTAACTGTATATGCAGCCTTCCTTCACGTAGCGTCGCACCGGAGGTGTGTTGTAGGAGGCGGCCAAACTCTATTTGGTCGTCATCGAGGATCTGGAGCGCTTTCTCGTATTGGCCCTGACTGATGCGGGCAGCGGCAAGTTGCGATTTCAAATCAAATAAGGCGTAGTGAAGTGTCAACGAGGAGCGTTGATTACGCCCCGCTTTTGGTGCCCAACTCAACCAGTTCAGTGCTTGCATCTGACCAAGCAAATTGCGAGCGTGCCGGGGTGTCGTACACAAATGTTCTGCCACCGTTGGTAGCGCAATCTTAATCGTTGTGCTTGTTCCTAGCGGCGCAAGGCGAGAATAATAGCGCAGTAAATTGAGGTCAGACACTAGGCCTCCAATAATGAGAACAGAAAGTAAATGTGATTTCCGTGTTTTGGCGAAATTCACGCTTCTTGGCCGGTATGAAGCCGATATGTCGATTATATGGGAAAGGCCAAGAAAAATTTAGACTCTTTTTTCTTTCCTTATTAAGTCGCACACTGACGCTGTAGTAAGGAGGCATGAATGAACCCAAAGACTCACCCCATCATCGAATATTATTATCAGCGTTTAATGATCACCCACTCTTCGCTCGAGCGCACCGCGATCATGGCGCTTCTTTTTTTCGTCGAGAATTAACCCGAGCCTCGATACGCGGCGCTGCTGATTAATGCTCCTACCCCCACAGAAGATTCTTCAGCGCCGCCTTTTTCAATACCAAATTTGCTGTGTATTGTGAGAGAATTTTATGTTTTTACCCAAAGGGTCTCGCTATCGTCGCCAATAATCATCGATGTGTTGGGAATGAATGGTATGATGGAAGCCTTAAGAAAGTGGGCTTATCGCCGATATAAGCCGCAACAGAACTGAAACTAAGACCATCATGAATATAGTGGGTATCGCGATTGGCGCGACCGGATTATTGTTACTGTGCCTGTTTCTTTGGATGCTGGCACTCTCGCTGCGTAAAAAGCGTTTAGAGAATGAGCGTAAAGCGCGCGATATGGCGCTACGAAAAGCCATCGAGAAGAATCGTAAGCAGGAAAAAGAGGAACGCTTGTATAAAGCAGAGTCTGGCCATGTCCCGACGATTCTGTATTTAGCGAAAGAAGCGGAGCGCCATAACATTCAAGAAGCCTTGTATTGGTATACCAAAGCGGCCAAACAGGACAATGTGACCGGGATGTATGGCGTGGTGCGTATCAGCAATCGCATGAAACAAGATGTGATCTTGAAGGAGCAAGCCAAGTACTGGCAAACGTGCATTGCCGCCCATGAGGGGAGTCTTCCTCATCGCTTTGAGATGGGAGTGGCGCTGTTCCACGGACGTGGTGTCGAGAAAGACATTGTGAAAGCGCTAGAGACGATAGAAAGCGCCGCCAAGCAAAACTTTGTTGATGCGATCAACTTCCTTGGCGACTGGTATATTGCACCGAATAACCCACAGACTAATCCAACAAAATCGACGGACTATTTTCGTCGCGCTGCGGCGCTGAAAAGCAATGAAGGTCGAATGAAGTTAGGTCTGAATTATATCTACGGACGTGGTGTTCCTGTCAGCCACGAAAAAGGGTGTTACTGGCTCGAAAGAGCGGCGGAAAAGGGTTACCTTGAAGCGATGTACCGTGCCGGTGAAGCTTGGATGGATTACCGCCCCAATGGCAACTCTATCGCTTATATTTGGCTGTTTCTAGCGGCGCAACTCGGCTACGAGCAAGCCAGATTGCTACGCGATCAAGTGGCACTGAATATTGGTGTGGATACTGTCGTGGGCTTGCAAGCCTTATCTAAGCCAATGTTAAAGAAGATCCGAGAAAAGAAAGTCAGCAAGCATTCGATTATTCGTGCGTTGAACAAGCTCTATAAACGCAAAATCCCGTTATTAGAGCAGGATCTATCGGTCTTGAATAAAGAAGAGCTACTGAGCAAAGAAGCGCTGCCAAGCGGAGGCGATTCTGCGTTACCAGAGTCGCAAACAGAGACGCGCCAGCCAGATCCTTCTTGGCAAGGTGAGACGCAAGATCAAGGTGAGGAGCGTACAACGAGCGACCCACTAGACTTTAGTCAGTCACATTTTGCACCGACATCTAAATCATCCGGTGATTGAACCGAACCGACGAATGATTGAATGTGCAACAATAAAAAAGGCTCCCAGTTGGACTGGGAGCCTTTGTCGTTCATGCATGTGTGTTTATGCGTTCTCTTGATTGTGTTTCGATTTGCAAACGGCTGCAGTAAACACAACGTCGGTTGAACTGTTCAGCGCGGTTTCCGCGGAATCTTGCACAACACCAATGATAAAGCCGACCGCGACGACTTGCATCGCCACTTCGTTTGGAATACCAAAGAGGCCGCACGCCAAAGGAATCAGCAGCAATGAACCACCGGCCACGCCCGACGCGCCGCAGGCAGAAATGGATGCCACAATGCTTAGAAGCAAGGCTGTCATTAGGTCAACTTCAATGCCCAGGGTATGAACCGCCGCCAACGTCAGGGTTGTGATGGTAATAGCTGCACCTGCCATGTTGATGGTGGCCCCGAGTGGGATGGATACGGAGTAGGTGTCTTCATCTAAATCCAGCTTTTCACACAACGCCATGTTGACCGGGATATTGGCTGCACTTGAACGGGTAAAGAAGGCGGTAACGCCACTTTCACGCAGACATTGGAATACCAGCGGGTATGGGTTTTGACCAGTCTTTACTAAAACAATCAGTGGGTTGACCACCAATGCGATGATTGCCATCGAACCAAGTAATACCGCCAGAAGGTGTGCATAACCAGCCAGCGCTTCAAAACCTGTGGTTGCCAGTGTTGAAGAAACGAGACCGAAAATACCAAAAGGAGCAAGACGGATAATGAAACGAACGATTTGCGATACGCCGTGGCTAAGATCTTCAAACACGGCTTTCGTCGTACCTGAAGCATGATGCAGAGCCAAACCAAGACCGACAGCCCAAGCTAGGATACCGATGTAGTTTGCACTCATTAGCGCATTGACTGGGTTGTCGACCAACTTAAACAGCAGCGTATTTAATACTTCACCAATGCCTTGCGGTGGTGTAGCGCCTTCTGCACCCGATACCAGTGTCAAGGTGGTAGGGAACAAAAAGCTCAGTACGACGGCCGTTAGGGCGGCGGTTAATGTACCAAATAGGTACAAAACCACGATAGGACGCATGTAAGTGTGTTGGTTTTTCTTTTGGTTGGCGATAGACGCAGCCACCAAAATGAAAACCAAGATAGGCGCGACGGCTTTTAGTGCGCCGACAAATAGGCTTCCAAGTAACCCGACACTTTGAGCAGACTCCGGAGACACGGTAGCCAGTCCAACACCAAGGATGATACCGGCTAGGATCTGTAGCACCAGATTTCCGCGCGCAAAGCGGGCAAAAATAGAGTTGTGTTGCATATGTATCCCTGCAATGAATAATTATCTGAGGTTATAGTTATTCCAGCTATTCCTAGCTGAAGCCGATATACTAGCGTGTTGAAATAATGTGTCTAGAATTAATTGAAACATAGATGAAACAATTGGATTTTTATCAAAGTTGTAAATTATATGTTACCCAAATGGTTTTGTTTACAATAAAAGAATGATAAGAAAAAGGGAGCATACGCTCCCTTAGTGTTGTCTTAATTGGCCGCATTCGGCCTAGACGTTAGTGGTGGTGTTTCATCCCGCTCATCACCTTTTTCACAGGAGCGGTAAAGGTTTGTGACTCGCCATTTAGGTATTCAATGGTTACTTCAATCTCTTCATCCTCGACCAAAGGTGCTGTTAAATCAAACAGCATAATATGTAGGCTACCCGGTTTCAGTTCCACTTGCTCGTGGGCGGGTACGGTGATGCGCTCAATCTGGCGCATTTTCATCACATCGCCCTCTTTGACCACATCATGGAGCTCCACTTTGCCTGCCGCACTAGTGGAGGCCGAGGTGATGATTCGCTCCTCATCACCTTTGTTCATTAGGGTGACAAACACGGCACTGGTTACTGCTGCGGGCGGCGTGGCACGAGCGTAGGCATGGTGCGTCACGACATCGGTATTCGCAACGGCTGAAGCGCTCATCAGCAACGAAGACAGTAGAAGTGTAGGCAGTTTCATCAGGCAATCCTTTCTCAATCAATTATTTTTAATCAGCCTGCTGGGGCTGTTTGGTCATGGTGTTCAGCGCCTCAACAATAGGCGCGGGCGTTAGAGTGTGTGGGACTTTGGTCAACAGTGTCCCATTCGGCGCTAAAAAGTAGAAGTAGGAGCTGTGATCGAGTGTGTAACCTAGCTCAGAGTTTTCCAGTTCGGTTTTTCTAAATATTACGCCATAGCGATGGGCGAGCGGGGTGGTGATCTCAAGAGGCGCCGAGAGCCCTTCTATTGACGGATGAAAATACTGCGCGTAGCGATGTGCATCGGCAGCGGCATCTCGCTCGGGATCTAAAGAGATAAACATGGGTCTAAATTGGTGTTGAACCTCTTCACCCACTTGGTTTAGAGCGCCAGCCAGCATAGCCAATGAAGTGGGGCAGACATCAGGGCAGCGAGTGAACCCAAAGTAAACCACACGGATGCGTGGGTCGGACGAGTCAAAAATATCAACGGGTTGGCCTTGCTCACCATACAATATGGACGCGTCACGGCTATCATTGGTTGGGGTGACCTGCGATTGGTGATCGAGATAGCTTTTAAGGCCAAATCCCAGCGCAAAGGCGACGACTAAAATCAGGGACCAATTTCGACTCATCTTTCCATCCTTACTGAGAGTTTATGGTGGGTATGACCGTCAGAGACGGTGCCATACCAAGTCATGGCGTCTGTCGTACAGACGGGGAGTAGCAGTTCGCCTTGATATTGGCCATCCCCTGTCCGCGTAAGCAAAAACTTTGGCGAACCCATCTCCATTTCAACGCCCTGGAGTGACAGAACCAGCGATTGAGCATCGTTGTCTGGCCAGGCGACAGAGACGGTAGTCGGCAGCAGAGGCTGACTGGTGTCTTTATCCGCGTGAATCGACACCGTGCCTAATTGACACGAAGAGGTGGTGAGGGCGCAGTACTCACTTAAGTCAATGGAAGTGTGTTGGTGGCGGGATGTGCTCAACCAATGATAAATGTCACTGGCAAAGTAACCGCCACTTAGCGCCATGAGGATCAGTAGCCACTGCCAACGGCCTTTCCCGTGTATCGAAAAGCTTGATGTCATCGAAGCGCCTCTCACATAAAAAATGTCACATCGACCAAAAAGAGTGGCGGGATGTTACCACAGCTCAACGTGAACTCTGTATGGCCGGTAAGGATTTGTGCGCAAAATCAATGCTTTTTAAGCAGGCCGTAGATAGCGTGGCTCAATAGGCGGCCATCAATGTTTTCCTGATGACTTAAGATTCCCTCAAGGGTCATACCGCAACGCGTGGCGACGGTGCGGCTCGCGTGATTGTCGACCGCAGCGCTCAGTTGGACTTTTTCCATCTGGTATTGGTCAAAGGCGATGTGCGTCAGCGCTTGAACCACTCGCGTGGCTATCCCCTTACCTTGATGGTGTTGGCTTATCCAGTAGCCGACTTCAACGCATTTGGTGTCATGGTTGATGCTATTGAAACTGCAGTTACCAATAATATCGCCATTGTAGAGGATGGCGCAGGTCATGGATTTGCCATCGGCGTAATCATGTAAGGAGCGTTGAACGAACAGGAGAAAATCTTGCTCTGTTTGGCAATGGGCAGGCCAAGCTAGCCACTGTGTTAGGTAGGGCAGTTGCTCTGTGACCAACTGAGCATAGTGGGCCGCGAACGACTCATGAACCAGTGCCAATGAGACTTCGTCATCAACCTCATAACGAAACATGCTTGCACTCCTTTGCAAAGAAATAACGCGCTCGTTTGAGCGCGTGGGTGATTATTGGTTGTTGATGTGCGCTTTGAAACGAGCTTGAGTTTCTGCGTCGGCTTTGTTGTACCAAAAATGGAGCATTTCTTCGGCCGTGTTGCTGTCAACTTGTGCGGTATTGGCGGGCGTGGTTTTGCTCGATGGCGTGGCAACTGCAGCCGTAGCAGCGACGGTAGAGAGTGCTGCCACACCACCTTGGCGGTTGTATTCGGCCAGTTCGATTTGGTAGTTACGCCCAAGTTGAAAGCCATCTTTGACCAATTTATCTTGTTTGGTCTCCAGCGTGTTGCCACTCTCATCTACAAGTGACCACTCGACATGACTGATTTGCTTGCGCGCCTGGTTTTCATTGCGGTATTTGGGCAGAGCAAATTCTAGCTTAGTGTTTGAAGCGTTGAAGGTGCCAACGAGCGGATCACTTTCTAAAATGACGCGATCATTACCTTGGTCAAAATAGGGTTGGTACTGGAACAAAATTTGGTTCTCACCATCTGGTAGGGTCAGGGTTTTCGACGCAGAGAAAAAACCGCCTTCTAGTTTAGGGCTAGCGTCATTGACCACTAATACATTAATGGTATCAGGAATGGAAAGGGTGACATCGGCAAAGGCGGCGCTGCTGATCAATGCGGTCGCAGCGAAAAGGCAAAATTGATTTTTCATGGTATTCCCTAATTACAGAGTAGCCTATGAAACAGGCACTTAACTCATGCATCATCGCGCGTATCGGGCGTCGATTTCAACAACCTTATGTGAGAAGTTTGAAAATTTAACACAATCTTCATTGGCGTAAAGGCCGCCCACCGATGAGACCGGATTCTGTATGGTTTATTGTGCGGCGCACTTCACGGTAATCTCAAAAAGGTTTTCGCTATAGTGTAGGAATGTTCAATTCAACAGGAGGATAACGCTATGACAAGCAGCGTGCTGGTCGACTTTTCAGTGCGACAATCAGCATTAGACAGCAAACTCGTGTTGTCGTCGTGGTACAACTTGGACTATTGCCTTTCCCTGCTCAGCAAAGAATCCTCATCACTTTGATCCCCTTTGTCAGCGCCATGCGCTGCGAGAAACACAACCGTTAAATACATTTTAAGATCGTCACTGCGTGATGCCGCATGTGTATGCTGCTCTGGCACGCTTGCGTATCACGAGTGCCTGGCGATCAATCAAAGGATCAAAAGATGAAACGCATTCCAGAACCGTTCCGCATTAAGATGGTGGAACCGATTAAAATGACCACCTACCAAGACCGAGTTGAAGCGCTCAATGAGGCCGGACTTAACCCGTTTTTGCTTAGAAGTGACGATGTGTACATCGACTTGCTTACCGACTCCGGCACTGGGGCGATGAGTGACAACCAATGGGCAGGCTTGATGCTGGGGGATGAGTCTTATGCGGGCAGCCGCAACTACTACAACCTTTGCGCGGCAGTTGAGCACTTTTTTGGCTATAAACTTACGGTTCCCGCACACCAAGGTAGAGGTGCAGAGCAGATCCTCTTCCCCGCCTTGATTGAAAGAATGAAAGTGGTTCGCGGTGGTACTGAGCCTGTCTTTATCTCCAACTACCATTTTGATACGACCGCAGGTCATATCGAGCTAAACGGTGGCAAAGCGATTAACGTTGTCGATGATCGCGCGTTTGATACTACCACGCCGTATGACTGGAAGGGCAACTTTGACCTCGATAAACTGCAAACCACCATAGAGGCTCATGGTGCCAACAATATCTGTGCGATCATCACGACGGTAACGTGTAACAGCTCGGGTGGGCAACCTGTTTCCATGGCCAACATGCGCGCAGTGTACGAGATCGCTTCGAAAAATGACATTCCAGTGGTAATCGATTCCGCGCGTTACTGTGAAAACGCCTACTTTATTAAGCAACGTGAGCCCGGCTATCAAGATAAGTCGATACTTGAGATCATCCGTGAGATGTACCAGTACGGGGACATGTTGACCATGTCGGCGAAAAAAGACCCAATGGTGAACATTGGTGGTTTATGCTGCATTCGAAATCATGAAGAGTTATTCCAAGCAGTGCGCACCCGATGTGTGCCGATGGAAGGGTTTGTCACCTATGGTGGTATGGCGGGCCGTGACATGGAAGCGCTCGCACGTGGTCTCTATGAAGGGGCAGACGAAGATTTCCTTCACTACCGCATCTCTCAGGTTGAGTATCTAGGTGAACGTTTGCAAGAAGGCGGTATCCCGATCCAAACGCCAACGGGCGGCCATGCGGTGTTTGTCGATGCGGCGAAAATCTTGCCTCACATTCCAGCGGATCAATTTCCTGCCCAAGTGCTCTGTAATGCGCTCTATTTGGAAGCGGGTATTCGCGCGGTTGAGATTGGCTCTTTGTTGCTTGGCCGAGATCCTCAAACGGGGGAGCAAAAAGCCTCTGATTTGGAGTTGATGCGTTTGACCATTCCGCGCCGCGTCTACACCAATGATCACATGGATTATATTGCCGATGCGATCATTGCCTTGAAAGAGCGCGCACATGAACTCAAAGGATTGACGTTCGATTACGAGCCGCCAGTGCTGCGTCACTTTACGGCGCGTTTTCGCTCTAAGTAATGGAGTATATTTGCCTAGGTAACTGTTCACCTAGGTCACTATTCACATAAACAACAACGCGCCAAACGGTTTAACACCGAGTGGCGCGTTGCTTTATCAGAGCGTGGGTTAGTGATTGACCGCGCGCACTTTACCTTGTTTCAAGCTGTTGAGTACCTCAGCTTTAGGCCCGTCAGCGATAATACTGCCTTTTTCCATCACGATGACTCTATCGACGACATCAAGCATTGAGGTTTTATGCGTGATAAGGATCAGCGTCTCGCTCGATTTCAATTGAGAGAGCTGCTGCTTGATATGCATCTCAGAGCGATTATCCATTGCGCTGGTGGGCTCATCCATCAACAAAACGGGTGGGCGGCCAAGTAAGGCTCGCGCGATGGCGACGGATTGTCTTTGGCCACCGGACAGCAGCATTCCTCCTTCACCCACTTGCCTTTCTAGCCCAGCAGGGTCTTGTTGGGTAAACACGGTCACGCCAGCGCGGTTAGCCGCATCCATCACATCGCGATCGTCGGCTAGTGGTTTGCCAAGCGTAATATTATCGCGAATCGAGCCGTAGAAGAGCTGACTGTCTTGCGGTACACAGCCAATGTTGCGTCTTACGTCGATGTGGTGCATTTGGTCTATGTCCGTATCGTCGATACGTACGTGTCCTTCAGTGGGTTTGTACAAGCCCATGATCAAGCGCTCAAGTGTGGTCTTGCCTGAGCCAATTCGACCTATGATCGCCACTTTTTCACCTGGGTTAATAACTAAACTGAGATCTCGAATCGACGCGATGGGGGAGTCAGGGTAGTGAAAGGTGACTTTATCAAGCTCAATCTTACCGTGTACGATTGGGCGGTGAATGTAGCGTTTACCCTCTTCTTGTTCGTCAGGCATCGACATGACTTGCTCAATGATGGTCATTGAGGATTTGGCTTGGTTGTATCGAGTCGAGAGCAGTGACAGCTGCACCATAGGGCCAATCGCTCGACCGCTCAACATGGTGGCAGCAATCAGACCACCCATGGTCAATTCACCTTCAGAGATCAAATAAACGCCAAGGATGATCATTCCAACGTTCGACGCTTGCTGAACAAATCCCGCTGTGTTTTGAATGCCATCGGTAATTCGGCGACTTTTGATGTTCCAGTTGGCCATGTGGGCAACGGCTTCTTCCCAGCGGAACTGAAATTGGCTTTGGGCGCCAAACAATTTCACGGTTTCCAGCCCAGCCAAACTCTCAATCAAGTTCGCGTATTTTTGCGATGCGAGTCTTGAACCCTCTTCGATGGTATGACGCAAAGGCCCTTGAATCAGCAGTGAGTAGATGACCAGGATCACCACCCCGACAATCGGTACCAGCACCAAATTGCCAGCCATTAGCCAAATCAGAAGCAAAAACAGCAGCGCAAAAGGTAAGTCAATCAACGAGCCTATGGTTGCCGAGGTGAAGAACTCACGAATCGATTCAAACTCTTGTAAGTGGCGAGCAAATGCACCCACGGAAGGGGGGCGAGACTCCATTCGGATCCCCATCACTTTGCTAAAGAGTTTGGAGGAGATGAGAATGTCCGACTTTTTACCTGCTACATCAATGAAGTAACTTCTTAGTAGTTTGAGCACCAAATCAAACAAGAAGATGACAAAGATACCGCTCGCCAACACCCACAAGGTTTCAAACGCCAAGTTGGGGACCACTTTGTCGTACACCAAGCGAGTAAACATTGGCGCAGCAACGGCGAACAGGTTAATGAGAATAGACGCAATTAACACATCTCGATAAATGCGTTTCGATTGCCAAATGGTGCTCCAGAACCAGTGCCCCTTTTTGGTATTGAGCACTTCGGGTGAGCGTTCATCGTAACGGAATTGCTTTTTGACCAAGAAGTAGCGGCCAATGTAGAGCGCTTCGAGTTCATCCATGCTGATGGAAATCGGCACAAGGCCAGATTCACCCGTAACGATTTCTGCTTCGCTGCCTTCGTCATTGATGCTGTTGAGAACGCACGCGTCACCGCTTTTAAGCAGCAACACAACGGGCAATACCAATTGAGGAATGTCGCTCAGTTTTGAGCGGTTTTCTTTCGCGACTAGACCAGCCCGTTCAGCCGAGCGCGGAAATAGGAAAGGTGTGAGCTTCCCGTCAGCAAGAGGCAGCCCATTGATGAGTGCCTCTGGAGAGTTCGCTAAACCATAGTAGCGACTGACGTAGATAAGCGAATTTAATAGCGGATCCTGCATGCTAACCCTTTGTCGTTATTTATCTACGATGAAGCCCTGGAAGACTTCAATAAAATGTTCAGATAGGAAATCAAGCTGCGTTTGTGTTTCCACGCGCGAGGCGATGGTCTTGATACCCAAATTATGCGCAGTGCGCGAGATAGACGTCAATGTGAACTTCTGCTTTTCATCATCAAGGTGGTGAGTGTAGAGATAATCCAGTTTCACGTACGCAGGACGGAACTCGTTGATGTAATCGAGCGATTGGAAATTCCGGCCGTAATTATCGACACCAAAGTCGGCGCCAGCCGTACGAATGGCATTACAAAATAGCGCAGTGTGGTGCGGTGCATTGATAAAGCAGTTTTCTGGAATCTCAAAGTGGAGCAGAGGGGCGACTTTGCTGTGCTTGGCTAAATATTGAGATATCCAGCGAATGAAGCTTGGTTGGGAAATACTGCTTTGCGACATATTGATGGCAACGGGTTCTTTGAATTCGCCGCGGCTTAGCTTATCCACCACCGATTGAATGACGTACTCATCAAAGATGTGGCTTGCGCCCAATTGCTCGAGCGCAAACAGGTATTGGTTGGCGGTATAACGCTCATCGCGTTTCTCAATCGCAGAGAACACCTCGCGGTGGTATGTCTGTCCCCAGGAGTCGTTCGCGGCTTGGAACCTAAAGGAGAACCAATCGTTGCTGATCGCCTCTTCCACCAAGTTTTTCCATTGCTGTTTGCCCATGAGATTTTCAGTGTTTTCACCGGTCACATAGCCATAATTGGAATCTGGGTTTGCTTTGGCCGCTGCCAACGCGTTATCGAGCATGGTGAGGATTTCAGACGTCCCGCGAGACGTTTTGCTGTACACCACACCCAGTGAGACATTAGCGGTCGCCATGCCGGTAGGATCGGCACTGACATCTTGCACAAAGGTAATGATGCTGTCCGCCATCAGTTTGAGTTCACTGTCATCAATGTTCGGAAGGATAAAACCGAACTCTTCAGACGAGATGCGCGCCAATGTCGCTTCCGGCGAGGAGATAGAGACTTTTAGGTGATCGGCCAGCTCTCTGACCATGCCATCACCCGCTTCATAGCCTTTTTCCTCATACAGTTCACGGATAAAGCTCGCCTCTAAAATAGCAACGCCACCCATTCCGCCTTCGGTCAACCATGCGTTCAATTGGCTCATGTAGTAAGCGCGATTGCCTAATTGAGACACGGGATCGATGTAGGCACGTTGTCTCAATTGTTGTGCTTCTTGAGCTTGCGCTTTAAACGATTTCTCTACTTGAGCAGACATGCTGTTGATGCCATCGACCACGTAGATGAGATCTTTGGTCGCAGGGCGGGGAAGAGGTTCGCCGAATTGATTCTTCGCCACTTGCTCCATTTTGGTGACGATGAGCTGGAGCGGTTTTAATGCGCGGCGCAAGATGAAAGAGATCGCAAACAAGCCAATGAGGAAGATAAAGCAGAACGCATAAACCAAACGTTCGAAGGCAAGCCATAGCTGGGTGTAGGCATCCCCAGGGTGGCTGACAATTTCGACTTCCGCCAACTGCATCCAGCCACTGGTCACGACACGTCGATCGTGAATGGTGTCAAACAGCTTAAGATCGGTAAACCAAGTTGGAACGTTGTTTGGTTTGATTGGGTAGGCGCGCAAGATCTCATCGCCAGTATCGAGGAAAATCAGACGAACGATAGAGTAGCTACTGCCATCAAACAGCGCATTAATAACGGATTCCACCGCGACTTGGTCCTTATTCTCCAAATAAGGAGCCAAAGCCAAGCCGACCGTGTTGATGGTGTTATTCACTTCTGAGCGCTGTTGCTGCTCTAAGTTGTTTCGCGTGGTGTTGAATTCAATGATAAAGACCGAGATCATTAACATCAAAAAGACCGCAATCATTCCCGCGACAAGTTGTTTATATAACGTCATATTGCCTACTCATCATAATTGACTATTGGTTTATTGAGTTTGAGCGATTTTTCTCGCGCACGGAGATCGTTCCATAAGCTAAGTCGGGACGATTTTCCTGCTAACTGTCCGTTTTTCGACTTCATTAACCAGAGGTTTTTACCATTGAAACTGTAGATCGGTAGTAGATCGCGGCGGGTGGAAGCGCGGCGAATCTGCGGGTTAATGTTGTCGAGAAGTAAAGGTTCCGCACTGGGTGATGAATAGTAGGCGAGAACCATGTGAAATTGATTCAGTTCGATGGCTTTAACATACACTAGCCTCAATTTTCTGTCTGAGACGCCAAGTTCGAGCAGTGAAAAATATTTGGCAATGGTGAAATCTTCGCAATCCCCGGCGTTCGCGCCTAAAAATTCGAGCGGCGTCGCCCAATAGTCGGCTTTGCCCCACAGTCTGTCATCGTTAACGAAGTGAAGCTGATTAAAAAAGTTGTTCACTTTTTCAAGTTGTTCTGTCTCCGGTAGCGATTGATATTGTGAGATTTCGTTGCGCCAGGTTTCTACGCGCTTTGCCGCTCTTGGGCCATAGACTTTATGCACAGCCGACACCCATCGTTGCTCTGATGTATTCAGAGCAAACGACGTGGCGGAGCTTATAAGCATAAGCACTAAGGCCCAACAATACTTCATCGATTACAGGCCGCTTTTGTGTGCGTTAGAGTTGTGCATTCACTATTCCTTTAGTGCGTTACTTTTTGCGCTCATGATCGGTTTGAGCAGATATTCCAGCACAGTGCGCTTACCGGTAATGATATCGACCGACGCTGTCATCCCAGGGATGATCGGCAGTGACTCATCTTTGTTTAATGACGTTTCACTGGTCCGCACACGCACCAAATAAAAGCTATTGCCCTCTTCGTCGGTGGTGGTATCCGCGCTGATGTGCTCAAGAGAGCCTTCTAATCCGCCGTACTTGGTAAAATCATAAGCAGAAAATTTCACAATCGCGTTGAGGTCTGGCCTGAGGAAAGCGATATCTTGTGGCGCAATCTTGGCCTCGACCAACAAGGTATCTTCACTCGGTACGATTTCAACGATGTCCATGCCGGGTTGGATGACGCCACCGACGGTGTTGATATTGAGCGTTTTGACGGTACCAGTAACGGGCGACGTGACAATGGTGCGATTGACTCGGTCTTCGAGGCCAACGGTCGACTCGGTCAAAGAGGAGAGTCGGTCTTGCGCATCATTGAGTTTTTCTTGTTGCTCGGAGCGAAATTTCTGCGCCGCGTCTATGCGTGCCAACATTGACTCGCGAATGGACGACCGTAGAACAGGTACTTTCAGTTCACTTGAGGTCAACTCTCTGCGCGTATCGTTTACCTGGCGTTGCAGTTTGAGCAGCTCAATGCGAGGGACGACGCCTTCTTCCGCAAGTGGTTCGGTGATTTCGAGCTCTTTGCGTGCAAAGTCATAACTGTCTCGCAGGTTTCTTACACGCGCTTGAATTTCTACTAAGTCTTGCTGCTTCTGCTTAACCTGCTGATCGATGACGGAGATTTGGTTACGCAGATTATTGAGATCCTGACGGTATTCAGCCCGTTGGCGAGCGACGAGTTGAGGCTGACGTTCTTCCAGAATCGGCGGGAAGGCGAGCTTACTGAAGTCGAGTTGAACGTTACTTTGCCAGTTGCTGTCGTCGAACTCTTCATTCACTTCAACACTGGTAATGGATGCAGAGAGTTGCAGGACACTGGCGGTCAGGTTTGCGACTTGCTGCTCTCGCTCACGAAAGTCAGAGCGAAAACGGGTGTCATCGATGAGTAGCAGTTGTTGGCCTTTTTGGACGATTTGTCCCTCTCGAACGAGGATTTCTTTCACCAAGCCGCCTTCAAGGTTTTGCACGACTTGGACTTGAGAAGAGGGAACAACTTTGCCTTGACCTACGGTCACTTGATCGATCTGTGCCCAAGAGGCCCACACACCGGCCAAAATAAAAAACAGCACCATGACCCAGAGCATAATGCGGGCGCTGCTCGGGGTGTTGAGTAGGAGCGCCGCGGTTTTATCATCGACGTAATCCAACTCATCCGGAGTGAGCTTGTTGTAACCGCTCTTACTCATTCGCTATCCTTTTCAATCTTGGTTATTTAATTGATTTTATTACTCAACCAGCAAAATGTTAAGAAAATGCTTATAGAATGTCGTGCTTTATATGTTTTTTGAGTCCTTGCCATTAAGTTTAGTTCCTTCATCGGGTGTTTCACTTGAGTTATACGATTTATGGGCGCACAATCAGCAAAAATTTATCGTCGCGGTCAATGAGGAGAAAAGATGGAACTGGAAGACATTCGTCGTGAGTACACTAAAGGCGGTCTGCGCCGTAAAGATTTGTCTGCGGACCCGATTGAGCAATTTGATCTGTGGTTAAAGCAAGCGGTAGAC
>NZ_JCBDGX010000191.1:0-19001 GCF_059834345.1 Vibrio sp. R11-SG3-ISO3-SZ | reverse complement strand
CAACCTGTTATTTCGATATTGGAATCAAACACCATGGATAAGATTAAAGTTGGGCTGCAATACTGGATCCCACAACACGGCCTCACTCGCCTTGTGGGCAAGCTAGCCTCTGCCAAAGCAGGCGGTCTAACCACAGCCATCATCAAATGGTTTATCAAACAGTACAACGTGAATATGGACGAAGCGAAGCATTCGGATCCTAAGCACTTTGCCACATTTAATGATTTCTTTGTCCGTGAACTCAAAGAAGGCGCTCGCCCAATCGCAGAAGGTGAGTCAGTAATTACTCACCCTGCAGATGCCTGTGTGAGTCAATTTGGCCCAATTCAAGATGGCAAACTGATCCAAGCCAAAGGGCACGATTATACCGCGCAAGAATTACTTGGTGGTGACGCCGAGTTGGCCAAAGAGTTTGCTGAGGGTGACTTTGCGACCTTGTACCTTTCGCCTCGTGATTACCATCGCGTACACATGCCATGCGATGGCACGCTGCGCCAGATGATTTACGTACCGGGCGATCTGTTCTCGGTCAACCCACTGACCGCCGAGAATGTACCTAACCTCTTTGCCCGCAACGAACGCGTGGTGTCGATTTTTGATACTGAGTTCGGTCCGATGGCGCAAGTGCTGGTAGGGGCAACGATTGTTGGTAGCATTGAGCAAGTCTGGGCTGGCACCGTCACCCCTCCTCGTGGCAACACAGTGTACAAATGGGATTACCCAGCCACTGGTAACAAAGCCGTGATCTTGAAAAAAGGCCAGGAGATGGGGCGCTTTAAGCTCGGCTCTACCGTCATCAACCTTTTTGCAAAAGACGCGATCACCTTTGATGACGCAATGAGTACCGGTGCGACCACCGTTATGGGCACGCCTTACGCACACCAACGCAACGCGACCCAGAGTGAATCAACCTCTGAGTCTGAATAACTGAGCGTTCGATTCACACCGCCTCTCCAAGCCCCGCGAAGTTGGGGCTTTTTTGACCCAAGACAAAACCCAGTGAACATTTTCAACTGTTTGCTAAAAGTTCCAGCTACGTCCAAGACCTTAATTTGATTGTAAATTACTCTAGTGTTTCGTCGAAAAACCTTGAGGTTTACTGTCATGTTGAAACCCGGAATCCTTATCAAACTTCTGGTCAGTTTTGGGCTCCCTCTTGCTGTGCTTTTTATGCCCATCTATTGGATTCCCATTGACGACTTAACCCTGATCCAACATCGCCTACTGGCCATATTCTTGCTGGCGGCGTTGCTGTGGGTGTTAGAGCCAGTACCTGTTTTTGCCACTTCTATCCTGATTATCGCGCTTGAGTTGGTGATGATTTCCAATAAAGGATTACACTGGTTTCGAACCCCGCCACCCCATCATGACCTAGGCGTATTGCTCGATTACACAGACATATTCAGCGCCTTTTCCTCGCCAATTATTATTCTCTTTATGGGCGGTTTTGCCCTTGCGATCGCAGCCTCAAAATATGAACTCGACAACAACCTAGCACGGGTGCTACTCAAACCCTTTGGCAAACAGCCCAAGTTCATCATGTTGGGATTAATGCTGATCACCGCTGTGTTTTCGATGTTTATGTCGAACACCGCAACCACTGTCATGATGCTGGCCTTACTTGGCCCGATTGTCGCTTCTGCACCCAAAGGGGATTTGGGCATCAAAGCGTTAGTGTTATGTATCCCTATTGCCGCCAATACGGGTGGCATTGCCACACCGATTGGTACCCCTCCCAACGCCATCGCGCTGCAATACCTGACGGGTGACAACTCGA
Source organism: Vibrio sp. R11-SG3-ISO3-SZ (assembly GCF_059834345.1). Classification (NCBI taxonomy): domain Bacteria; kingdom Pseudomonadati; phylum Pseudomonadota; class Gammaproteobacteria; order Vibrionales; family Vibrionaceae; genus Vibrio; species Vibrio sp. R11-SG3-ISO3-SZ. The sequence continues at coordinate 17,224 of NZ_JCBDGX010000191.1, read as the reverse complement.
TTACCTTCTTAAGCTGGATGATGATGGGTCTGCCCTTCGTGATTATTCAGCTCACCATTGCTTGGTTTTTGCTGCAAAAGCTCTTCCCCGCCACATCCAATGAGATGCAGCTCAAGCTCGATGGTCAGTTCCAACGCAACTGGCGGGCCATTACCGTCTATTGCACCTTCGCCATCACTATTTTGCTGTGGATGACCACTCAGTTGCACGGCATGAACACCTATGTGGTTTCGATCATTCCTCTCGCCGTCTTCACCTTGACTGGCATTATGGGCAAAGCAGAACTCAAACTGATCAACTGGGATGTGCTGTGGCTGGTTGCCGGTGGTATCGCAATCGGCATTGGTCTGGATAAAACTGGGCTCGCTGAAGCGCTGGCACATGCGATCGATTACGAGACCCTCTCGCCTGTCGCGGTGGTCATCACGTTGTCTATGGTGTGTTGGTTGATGGCCAACTTTATGTCCAACACCGCGACCGCCAACTTGTTGATGCCCATCGCAGCAGCCATCGGCGCTTCGATGGAGAGCTTGGCAGCCATTGGCGGGCTGCAAGCCTTGTTGGTGGTGGTGGCCTTCTCCGCCTCTCTCGGTATGATTTTGCCTGTCTCAACACCGCCGAACTCCCTTGCTTACTCAACAGGACTGATTGAGAGCAAAGACATGGCCAAAACCGGCGTCATTATTGGTTTGATTGGTCTTGCGATTGTTTATGCAGCAACGCTCATTCTTACGTAACCGTTGCCCCACAGGTCATACTTAGCTCGGCGCCCAGGTTCTCTTACCTGGGCGCTTTGTTTCTAGCGCGTTTTCGTGCATATTGCTTACCTTAATGATTTGCTTTGGATTTCACGATTATGGGCTATGAATGGCTGGCATTGGCGGCCGCGCTTTTATGGGCGGTAGCGAGTATTTTGTCTGTCACACCTGCGCAGCACTTAGGGACCTTTGCCTACAGCCGCTGGCGAATGGGGTGTACGTCTGTCATTCTCGCCTCGATGGCTTGGTTGACGGGTGGCTGGGCAAGCGTTGAGCTCACTGCGGTATCGGCCATGGCGCTATCGGGCTTAGTGGGTATCTTCATCGGTGATACCGCTCTGTTTGCCTGTCTCAATCGCATGGGACCACGACAAGCGGGTTTGCTTTTCTCATGCCATGCGGTGTTCTCTGCCGTACTCGGCTATTTCCTGTTTAGCGAAAGCATGACCTCGCTTGAGCTCATCGGTTCAGCACTGGTCTTTTCTGGTGTCTTAACAGCGATATTTTTCGGGCGCAGAGGTCAAGCAGCGAATAGCTTGGAGTCCATTAAAGGCAACATTTGGGCAGGGATCGGACTTGGCCTCCTCGCTGCGCTGTGTCAGGCATTGGGCGGCATTATCGCCAAGCCGATCATGCAAACCGCGATCGATCCCATCGCCGCCTCCGCCATGCGTATGATGACAGCCTTTGTCGCGCACAGCGTCTTTTTTCTCTCCGGCGCACGGCTAGCGAGAGCGACGCAACCGATGAACACGCGCATTTTTGCGATTACCGCGATCAACGGTTTTCTCGCGATGGCAGTAGGGATGACACTGATCCTCTATGCGCTGCGTGAAGGGAACGTCGGTATGGTCGCGCTGCTCTCTTCTACCACGCCCATCATGTTGTTGCCTATACTGTGGATCTACACCAAAAAGCGCCCCAACCGTTATGCGTGGATTGGCGCTTTGGTCGCGGTCGCCGGCACCAGTATCTTGGTGAGTTGAACCCAAGGCTCACACAGGTTAGTGTGAACAGCGGCCATCAATAGCACCTATTGAACTAATAGATAGATTCCGCTTTAAAAGGGATAAAATTAGGTCGAGACTGGCAAGTAAAGAGAGACGGAGTAATTCCACACACTGGGCATGGTGAAAGATAACAACGGCATTTCGCCCAGTTTATTTGATCTTAACCTACAGTTTTGGTTAAAAAGTGTAGTAAAATTACGCTAATTTTGTTTCCAAAGTTACTTTGAAATTTTAACGAGGACATCACTATGTCAGCTAAGAAGCCATTGGCTCTAGTTATCCTTGACGGTTACGGTCACCGTGAGGACACAGCAAGCAACGCTATCGCAAACGCAAAAAAACCGGTTATGGATGCGCTACTTGCTAACCACCCACACACGCTCATTTCTGCATCAGGTATGGACGTTGGTCTACCGGACGGTCAAATGGGTAACTCAGAAGTGGGTCACACAAACATTGGTGCTGGCCGTGTGGTTTACCAAGATCTGACTCGTATCACCAAATCCATCTCTGACGGCGAATTTGCCGAAACGCCAGCGCTAGTCGAAGCAGTAGACGCGGCGGTAAAAGCCGGGAAAGCGGTTCATATCATGGGTCTGATGTCACCAGGCGGTGTTCACTCTCACGAAGATCACATCTACGCAGCGGTAGAAATGGCTGCCGCTCGTGGCGCAGAAAAGATCTACCTACACTGCTTCCTAGACGGTCGTGACACACCACCACGCAGCGCAGAAAACTCACTCAAGCGCTTTGATGAACTGTTTGCGAAGCTGGGTAAAGGTCGCATTGCTTCTCTAGTGGGCCGTTACTACGCAATGGACCGTGACAACAACTGGGAACGTGTTCAAGTTGCTTACGACTTGCTAACGCAAGCTAAAGCGGACTTCACGTTTGATTCTGCGGTTGCGGGTCTTGAAGCGGCTTACGCTCGCGAAGAGAACGACGAATTTGTTAAAGCCACTGCGATTAAGACTGACGCACAAGAAGACGCCATCATGCAAGATGGAGATGCGCTGATCTTCATGAACTACCGTGCAGACCGCGCACGCCAAATTACGCGTGCTTTCGTTCCTGAGTTTGACGGTTTTGAGCGTGCGGTATTCCCAGCCCTTCATTTTGTGATGCTGACTCAGTACGCTGCCGATATCCCACTGGCGATTGCCTTCCCACCGGCGTCTCTTGAGAACACCTACGGTGAGTGGCTATCAAAGCAAGGTCAAACTCAGCTGCGTATTTCAGAGACAGAAAAATACGCACACGTGACCTTCTTCTTCAACGGTGGTGTTGAGCAAGAGTTTGACGGTGAAGAGCGTCAACTCGTGGCTTCTCCAAAAGTGGCGACGTACGACCTTCAACCAGAGATGAGCTCTGCTGAACTGACTGAAAAGATGGTCGCAGCGATCAAATCTGGCAAATACGACACCATCATCTGTAACTACCCGAACGCCGATATGGTCGGTCACACAGGTGTGTACGACGCAGCAGAAAAAGCGATTGAAGCGCTAGACGCCAGCGTTGGCCAAGTCGTTGAAGCGATCAAAGAAGTGGGCGGTCAACTGCTGATCACAGCAGACCACGGTAACGCGGAAATGATGGTCGACCCAGAAACAGGCGGCACACACACTGCGCACACCAACCTACCGGTGCCTCTGATTTACGTTGGTGACAAAGCGGTTGAGTTTAAAGAAGGCGGAAAACTGTCTGACCTAGCGCCAACCATGCTGTCTCTTGCAGGTCTAGAAATCCCAGCAGAAATGACCGGGGAAATTCTGGTTAAATAAGTTTGCTGCTGTGATAGAGAACCAAAGCCCGAGCCCATGCTCGGGCTTTTTGTGTATTCCAATTTCTGATTTGGGTATACTGACCCAATCTCAAACACTTAGGACAGACAGAGCCATGGTATTGGTTGGGCAAGGACAGCGCAGTTTGCTTTTGAAACCGATGACGGTTTGGATTCTCGCCGTACTCTGTTGGCTTCCTATGACCAGTTTTGCCTCGACCTCTGAGCTTAAAGGGGTCAGTAGCGAGATTTCCCGCCAAAAGCAAAATCTCTCCTCGCAACAAAAAAAGCTCGATGAGCTTCAGCAGTCTCTCAAACAGCAAGAACTGAGCATCACTCGACTCGAAAAAGAGATCACTGAGACCAAGGCGCAACAAAAGAAAACCCAAGAGAGCATTGCAGAGCTCCAACGCCGAATTGATCAGCTAGAAGCACAAAAAAAAGCCCAAAGCGACAAGCTTGCCGAGTTGATTCAGACCTATTACATGACAGAACGTGCGAAAGCGCCAGCCAATATGCTCAATCGTGGTGTGGAAGAAGATCGCATAAGCCAATACTTCCAACACCTAGCCAAACAGCGCGCTGACATCATCGATGAGTTGCAACTCACCACTGAAAAGCTGACCTCAAGTCAACGCCAACTCGAGTTAGAACAAGCGCAAATTGCTGCACTACTCAAGCAGCAAACTGAGCAGAAAAACGCGCTCACCAAAACGCAATCCAGTCGCCAAGGCACGGTCACCAACATCAAAAAGAGCATTTCCAACGACCAAGTCTACCTTTCTGAATTGCAACGCAATGAGACGCGCTTAAAAGCGGAAATCGCCAAGGCCGCTAAACGCAATGCCGTGCCGATGGATGGTATTGCACGACAAAAAGGCAAACTGCCTTGGCCACTGAAAGGCCGTATCCTACATCGCTACGGCGCGCCACAAACTGGTCAATTAAGCTGGAAGGGATGGGTGATTGATGCCGATTACGGTCAATCGGTCAAAGCCGTCTATTCTGGCACCGTGGTCTTTGCGGAGTATTTACGAGGCTATGGCCTGGTTGTTCTGCTGGATCACGGCAAAGGCGATATGACCTTATACGGGTTTAACCAAAGTTTGATGAAAAAAGAAGGCGACAAAGTCACCGCCGGAGAGACCATTGCCCTAGCAGGTGATACTGGCGGTCAGCCACAGGCGTCCCTCTACTTTGAGATTCGCCGTAACAGCAAAACCCAAGACCCAAGTCAGTGGCTCACCCGTTAGCCTAGCGATGGTCAGCGCGGCTGATAGTACGCCTCAACCTGTTCAATAAACGTCGCTAATTGATTGGCGGGTAGCGCATTGATGCCAGCGGCCCCCTCTCTTCCACCGCCCGTCGCAAACGCCGAACAAATCGCCCCTGCTCCCTGTTTATTGTTCAAAGGCGCACGCAGTGAAACCAAGAAACTCCCATCAGGATTTTGTGTCAGTACTGCGTGCGCAGAGTGAGGCGCCTGATTCGCTAACGCGTTGCCATACACGCCGCTGACACGCCTTGCCGCGGGTTCATCAGGCAATTCAAAGACACTCAATGTTGGGCTACGGTAACTGGCTTCCACCGACAATGCCCTCTCCATGTCTGCGTGATAAGCGGCTTTTAATTGCCAATATGGGGAGTGCTTGTCAGCAATCACAGCAAAAGGATCATCATAAGCCAAAAGGGTGTTAAACAGTGCTGCCGGGTGGTAGTGCAAGTCCTCAATCTTGGCGCCATAACCGTTGTAATTGATCAGCGTCCCCAACTCTTGTAGCTGCGCGGCTTGTTTACCATCCAGCCCCGCTTGGGTAGCTAGCTGCTGCGCTGTCGCAATAAGATTGTCGCCAAAGGCAGCGGTGATGGCCCAAAAGTGAAAACGCCCGTCGAGCCACTGATCGACAATGAGCGCGGTACACATGTTGGCATCGAGATTGATGTGAGCATCGAGCAGTGGGTGCTCGGGGATGTCGCCCGATCGGTGATGATCGGCATAGAAGACTGACACACCGCCATGCAGTAAGCTCTCCAACGCGACTCGATTTTTTTCCATCGAGATATCGAGCACTGTCACGCTATCGCCAGGCTGTGGCGATACCTTGTCTAGCAATTGGATGTCACGTTTGACGCCGGTGACCAGCGTTGTCTCTTTCGGCTGCGCTAAGCGCAGTTGCAGTAAGGCGATGATGCCATCGGCATCGCCATTAAACACATCGTAATGCATAAAAAACCCATTCACTTATCTTTCGATACTGTAATGGGTCTTAAAAAATCTAACAATTTTAATTCGTTATAACTAGGATCGAAAAAGCCAGTGGTGCGCGCCGTTAAGCATGCATGGCTTTGACCCCTTCCTCAAACAATTGTAACTGTTCAAGCCCCTGAGCCGTCGCTTTGGGCTTCACAATGGCGATCATTTGTAGCATTCCGCGATGAATGACTTGCTCGGTAATCTGTGTCCGTGGAGACATGGCAGATTGATACGCCAGCCAACTGGACGCAATCAAATGTAAGCTAGTGACCAGAGATTGCATTTCTTGCTCAGAGACATCCAATAAATCCAAAGCGACAAAGGCGTGCATGATCCCAATGAGATTGGTTTGCAGCTTCTCCTGCACTTGAATGTAGTCATCATGCAGCTGTTCATCTCGGCCCAAGATTTCTGGCAAGTTGGCATAGAAGAAACGGTATTTCCACATCAGGGTAAAAATAGAGTCGAGATAGTGCTTAAGTAACACCAAACTCTCCTGCTGACCTTGAATCGGCGTGAAACGTTCAAGCAGCTCGTTGGAGTAGAGCGTAAAAATCTCACGCACAATTTCTTGCTTATTGCGGAAGTGGTAATAGAGATTCCCGGGACTAATATCAATATGCGCGGCGATATGATTGGTGGTAATGGTGCGTTCACCATGCTCGTTAAACAGCTCCAAAGCCGCTAAGACAATTTTGTCGCGAGTCTTCATGAATAATCCGTATCCTTTCTTGTTATTTCAGCAGTATAGCGGCTAGTGTAACCGATAACAAAAAAGCGCCTGGTCATATCAGGCGCTTTGCAAAGATTACTCAATTATTTGTGGTATGGCTTGGATAACTCGTGGACCGCCTCAACAAACACGCCAGCATTTTCAGGTGGCACGTCCAAATGGATGCCGTGTCCGAGGTTAAATACGTGACCTGTGCCCGCATCACCAAAGCCCGCCAGAATGCTCGCTACCTCTTGTTGGATTCGCTCCGGTGAGGCATAGAGCATGGATGGGTCCATGTTGCCTTGCAGTGCCACTTTGTCACCGACTCGCGCTTTGGCGTTTTCGATGTTGATGGTCCAATCCAGTCCGACCGCATCACACCCTGTTGCGGCGATCTGCTCAAGCCACATTCCGCCGTTTTTAGTAAATAGTGTGACAGGAACGCGGCGACCTTCGTTTTCACGCACCAGTCCATCGACAATTTTGTGCATGTACTGCAATGAGAACAGCTGATAATCACGAGGGGTCAATACACCGCCCCAGGTATCAAATACCATCACGGATTGTGCGCCCGCTTTGATTTGCGCGTTAAGGTACGCAATCACACTGTCAGCCAGTTTATCTAGCAGCAGGTGCAAGGTTTGTGGCTCGGCGTACATCATCTTTTTGATTTTGGTGAAGGCTTTCGAGCTGCCGCCTTCCACCATGTAGGTAGCGAGTGTCCATGGGCTACCCGAGAAACCGATCAGCGGCACGTCACCATTGAGATCTTTACGAATTTGACGCACAGCGTTCATGACGTACTGAAGTTCGCCTTCTGGATCTGGGATGCCAATTTTATCGACGTCAGCTTTCGAGGTAATCGGGCGATCGAACACCGGGCCCTCACCCGCAGCAAAGCGGAGGCCTAATCCCATCGCATCTGGAATCGTCAAAATATCGGAGAACAAAATCGCGGCATCAAGTGGAAAGCGACGTAACGGTTGAAGTGTCACTTCTGAGGCCAGCTCTGCGTTTTTACACAGTGACATAAAATCACCCGCTTGCGCGCGCGTGGCTTTGTATTCTGGCAGGTAGCGACCCGCTTGGCGCATCATCCATACCGGGGTGTAATCAACAGGCTCTTTGAGCAGAGCACGAAGATAACGATCGTTTTTGAGTTCTGTCATTCTGTTCTTCCAATCATTTAAGCTGACTTTTTATCGTTCGTATTCTAACACTGTTTAGCTCTCAAAAGCGGTGTGCTTTGCAACCCAGATCAAGTTATTTACTATTAAATCAGTGCTTAATTTGCGCTCAACTCATTGGAGTGTTAAATATTTGTTTGCTAGCGAAAACTACAATTATAAACTGAACATCTCCGTGTTCAGCATCTCATAACGACATCTTACTTACCCCCTCCCTCTCGGAGGGTTTTTTTTATCTCTGCAAGCGTATGTTCAATCAGTGCTCTCGCGATGGTTCCGACTGGCGCAACGGGCGGCATCGCGTCAACCGTAAACCACTGCGCATCACTGAGCTCACTGTAGTCGGGTTTCAATGTGCCACCAGCATAGTCGGCTAAAAAGCCCATCATCATGCTCGATGGAAAGGCCCAAGGTTGACTACCAAAGTAACGCACGTTGGTGACGTCAATCCCCGTCTCCTCTTTGACTTCTCGCGCCACGCATTGCTCAAGGGTCTCTCCGACTTCTACAAAGCCCGCTATGACGGTGTACATGCCATTTCGATGTCTCGGGTGTTGAGCAAGTAAAATCGAGTCTTGGTGGCGTACAGCGACGATAATACAGGGAAAAATGCGCGGATAATGCAACGTTCGGCATTCACCACACTGCATCGCTAATTGATTGTGATTGAGATGATTACGGCCACCGCATTGCGGGCAAAAACGCATCGTCTGACGCATGTGACCATATTGCACCGCTTTGCTGGCCAACAGAAACAGCGCCTCAGGTAGCGTAAGCGCTTCTCGAAGCGAAGTAAGAGGTAATGGTTGCTCTACCCACTCCTCACAAAGCCACATAACAGGAAGCCCTTCGTAGTGACCGATTTCTATCGCCTCATGCGCAGGCAATTCGAGGGTGTCAGCACAGCCTTTTGGCAACGCACCGTCGGGTAACCAAAGCTCACTTCCCGAGACTACACACCAGTAAGCATCACCCATACGGTTCGTGTCACTTTTCTTTAACATCAGCCACTCCCTTTACTTGCAGTTCGTCTATTTTACTGGCAATCTAAATTCATACCAGAGTTTGTAGTGGGAAAGATCTCCGGCTATAAATTTTAGTAAGGACAAGAGGTTAATTCTCTCAACCTGCTTTGATTTCAAAGCGTAACGATCATCCGGATGGTGATCCGACAAGAGGGCCTGGTCATGTTAAGAAAACTAAAAAGAACCCAAGAACAATGGGGCGGTTCGAGTGATGTTATCGACCATTGGTTAGATAGCCGCCAACGTTTGATCGTTGAATTTTGTAAGCTTGCCGCCTTGCAACCGACCTCCTCGAAAACGGCTGTCGTCGAACTCCCTACCCCTGCTGAACTGCAACATTTTTGTGGCGAACTGGTCGACTATATTTCCGAAGGTCATTTTAAAATTTACGACATGGTCATGGATAAATGGCGCTCGACAGGCTTTGAAGCGACCGATGAGATAAACGATACCTACGGTAAAATTGTCCTGACCACTGAGCCTTTATTAAACTTTACCGATAAGTACGCAGCGGTGAGCGACGACGAGACGTTAGACGATTTTGATGCGGACATGTCTGAGATTGGCGAAGTAATCGAAGAGCGCTTCGAAGTCGAAGATCGCCTCATTCAGCTTATTGCGGACAGCTTAGCCATTCCACCCGGCGCTTAACTTATAACCAGCCCCCTCATTTACTTAAAGGTCGATTCACTTCGATAAGTCAACAAACATCGACCTCTAGGCACTAGGCACTAGGCACTAGGCACTAGGCACTAGGCACTAGGCACTAGGCACTAGGCACTAGGCACTAGGCACTAGGCACTAGGCACTAAATTCTATTCCAAAATACAAAAAAGGCACCCGAAGGTGCCTTTTTTCATGTCGCTGTATGATTACTCTTCAGAAGAGAAACCTGCGTTAAGCAATGCTGCAAGGTTGTCTGTTGCTTGTTCAGCAGATGGACCTTCTTGCTCTTGTGCACGCTTCGCTTGACGATCTTGGTGGTATGCGAAACCGGTACCTGCTGGAATCAGACGACCAACAATCACGTTTTCTTTCAGACCACGTAGCTCATCACGCTTACCAGAAACAGCCGCTTCTGTTAGTACGCGAGTTGTTTCCTGGAACGATGCCGCAGAGATGAACGACTCAGTCGCTAGCGACGCTTTCGTGATACCTAGTAGTTCACGTTCAAAGCGAGCTGGCTCTTTGCCTTCAGCTTCTAGCTGGCGGTTCGCAATCTTCACTTGTGAGTATTCTACCTGCTCACCCGCTAGGAACTCTGAGTCACCAGCGTGTGTGATAGTACACTTACGTAGCATCTGACGAACGATAGTCTCGATGTGCTTATCGTTAATCTTAACGCCTTGCAGACGGTATACTTCTTGAACTTCGTTCGCGATGTATTGCGTCACAGCGTGGATACCACGTAGACGAAGGATGTCATGCGGAGACTCTGGGCCGTCGGCGATCACATCACCACGTTCCACTTTCTCACCTTCGAACACGTTAAGCTGACGGTGCTTAGGAATCATCTCTTCGTAGGTGTCACCACCTTCACGAGTGATCACTAGACGACGCTTACCTTTGGTCTCTTTACCGAATGACACAGTACCTGTGTGCTCAGCAAGGATCGCAGGCTCTTTTGGCTTACGAGCTTCGAATAGGTCCGCAACGCGTGGAAGACCACCAGTGATATCTCGGTTACCACCTGACTTCTGAGGAATACGTGCAAGTGTATCACCCACACCCACTTCAGCGCCGTCTTCGATGTTCACAATCGCTTTACCAGGCAGGAAGTAATGCGCTGGCATTTCAGTACCAGGGATCAATACATCGTTGCCTTGCGCGTCAACAAGTTTGATAGCTGGACGCATATCTTTACCTGCTGCTGGGCGAGCGGCGGCTTCCGTCACTTCGCTTGAAGATAGACCAGTCAAATCGTCGGTTTGACGAGATACAGTTACGCCATCGATCATGTCAACGAACTGGATGCGACCTGCCACTTCAGTGATGATTGGCATGGTGTGCGCTTCCCAGTTTGCCACGGTCTCACCGGACTTCACTGCGTCGCCATCGCCTTTGCTCAATAGAGAGCCGTAAGGCAATTTGTGTTTCTCTTTAGTACGACCGAACTCGTCAATGATCATCATTTCAGAAGCACGAGAGGTGATCACCAGCTTGCCATCTTTGTTGATAACAAATTTCGCATTGCTGAGTTTCACAGAGCCGTCGTTCTTCGCTTGGATGCTGTTCTCAGCCGCAGCTGTCGATGCCGCACCACCGATGTGGAACGTACGCATCGTTAGCTGTGTACCTGGTTCACCGATAGACTGAGCAGCGATAACACCGACTGCTTCACCTTGGTTCACTAGGTGACCACGTGCTAGGTCACGACCGTAACATTGTGCACAACAACCGAAGTCAGCATCACAGGTTACAACAGAGCGTACGCGCATGCTGTCTACTGAGTTCTCTTCCATGATTTGACACCACTTCTCATCGATCAGCGTGTTACGTGGAATAAGAACTTCTTCAGTACCTGGCTTCATCACGTCTTCAGCAACAACACGACCTAGCGCTAGCTCAGTCAGTGCCACTTTAACGTCACCACCTTCGATGTGAGGCATCATGTCGACGCCTTCGTGCGTACCACAGTCATGCTCGGTCACGACAACGTCTTGAGCAACGTCTACGAGACGACGAGTTAGGTAACCCGAGTTCGCTGTTTTCAGTGCCGTATCCGCAAGACCCTTACGAGCACCGTGCGTTGAGATAAAGTACTGAAGTACGTTTAGACCTTCTTTAAAGTTTGCAGTGATCGGCGTTTCGATGATTGAACCATCTGGACGCGCCATCAGACCACGCATACCGGCAAGCTGACGAATCTGTGCGGCAGAACCACGAGCGCCCGAGTCAGCCATCATGTAGATGCTGTTGAACGACTCTTGTTGCTCTTCTTCACCATCGCGGTTAACCACAGTTTCAGAAGAGAGGTTCTCCATCATCGCTTTCGCAACACGATCGTTGGTTGATGCCCAAATATCGATCACTTTGTTGTAGCGCTCACCCGCAGTAACAAGACCTGACTGGTACTGTTCTTGGATTTCGCGTACTTCTTCTTCTGCTTCTGCGATTTCAGTGTACTTCGCCTCTGGTACTACCATGTCGTCGATACCGACAGACACACCAGATAGTGCTGCGTAAGCAAAACCTGCGTACATGATTTGGTCAGCGAAGATAACCGTATCTTTCAGGCCCAGTTTACGGTAAGCCTCGTTCAACAGGTTCGAAATCTGTTTCTTGCCAAGCTTTTGGTTCACTAGGCTGTATGGAAGACCTGATGGCACGATTTGCCATAGCATTGCACGACCAATCGTGGTGTCCACGAGTTTGGTTTCAGTGGTGCTGTTGCCGTCTTCATCAACAACGGTTTCAGTAATACGTACTTTTACGCGTGCATGTAGCTCTGCGCTCTTAGTGCGGTATGCCTTTTCAGCCTCTTCTGGGCCAGCAAGGTACATGCCTTCACCTTTCACGTTGATCTTGTCACGAGTCATGTAGTACAGACCCAATACCACGTCCTGAGAAGGTACGATGATCGGATCACCTGACGCTGGCGACAGAATGTTGTTTGTCGACATCATCAGAGTACGAGCTTCAAGCTGTGCCTCTAGAGTTAGAGGTACGTGAACCGCCATTTGGTCACCATCGAAGTCCGCGTTGTACGCCGCACACACAAGTGGGTGTAGCTGAATCGCTTTACCTTCGATCAGTACAGGTTCGAACGCCTGGATACCTAGACGGTGAAGTGTAGGTGCACGGTTCAATAGTACTGGGTGCTCACGGATCACTTCGTCTAGGATATCCCAAACTACCGCTTCTTCACGCTCTACCATTTTCTTAGCAGCTTTGATTGTCGTCGCAAGACCACGAGTCTCTAGCTTGCTGTAGATGAATGGTTTGAATAGCTCAAGTGCCATCTTCTTAGGAAGACCACACTGGTGCAGACGAAGGTATGGACCTACTGTGATTACAGAACGGCCAGAGTAGTCTACACGTTTACCTAGAAGGTTCTGACGGAAACGACCTTGTTTACCCTTGATCATATCAGCAAGAGATTTCAGAGGGCGCTTATTCGAACCTGTGATCGCACGACCGCGACGACCGTTATCTAGAAGGGCATCAACAGACTCTTGCAACATACGCTTTTCGTTACGTACGATGATGTCCGGAGCCGCTAGCTCTAGTAGACGCTTCAAACGGTTGTTACGGTTGATCACGCGACGGTATAGGTCGTTCAGATCAGATGTCGCGAAACGACCGCCGTCTAGTGGTACTAGAGGACGTAGATCTGGCGGAAGAACCGGAAGCACAGTTAGGATCATCCACTCTGGGTTGTTACCCGATTGAACGAACGCTTCAACTAACTTCAGACGCTTAGTGATCTTCTTACGCTTAGTCTCTGAGTTAGTAGACTGAAGCTCTTCACGCATCTCTTCGATTTCAGCAGGTAGATCCATAGACGCTAGTAGGTCTTTGATCGCTTCTGCACCCATCTTAGCCGTGAATTCATCACCCCACTCTTCTAGACGATCCAGATACTCTTCTTCAGTCAGCATCTGACCTTTTTCTAGATCCGTCATACCCGGCTCTGTTACCACGTACATTTCGAAGTAAAGAACACGTTCGATATCACGTAGAGGGATATCCATCAGTAGACCGATACGAGACGGCAGTGATTTTAGGAACCAGATGTGAGCCACTGGTGAAGCAAGCTCGATGTGGCCCATGCGGTCACGACGAACTTTAGTTTGTGTAACTTCAACGCCACACTTCTCACAGATAACACCACGGTGTTTCAGACGCTTGTATTTGCCACAAAGACATTCGTAGTCTTTTACTGGGCCAAAAATACGCGCACAGAACAGACCATCGCGCTCAGGTTTGAACGTACGATAGTTGATCGTTTCAGGTTTTTTCACTTCACCGAAAGACCATGAACGGATCATGTCTGGTGAAGATAGACCGATTTTGATTGCATCAAACTCTTCGGTCTTATGCTGTGCTTTTAGAAAGTTTAATAAGTCTTTCACAATCAGCTCCTGTAAGGAGTTAAAAGATGCCCGCCAAGACAGGCACCTTCTACCAAATAACCCAATTTATCTCTGTCTCAGAGATGGTGGATTACTCTTCGTCTTCTAGCTCGATGTTGATACCTAGCGAGCGAATCTCTTTCAACAATACGTTGAACGATTCTGGCATACCAGGTTCCATGCTGTGGTTACCGTCGACGATGTTTTTGTACATCTTCGTACGGCCGTTCACGTCATCCGACTTAACGGTTAGCATTTCTTGTAGCGTGTAAGCAGCACCGTATGCTTCAAGTGCCCATACTTCCATCTCACCGAAACGCTGACCACCGAACTGAGCTTTACCACCAAGTGGCTGCTGAGTTACTAGGCTGTATGAGCCGGTTGAACGAGCATGCATCTTGTCATCAACAAGGTGGTTCAGTTTGAGCATGTACATGTAACCTACGGTTACCGGACGCTCAAACGCATCACCAGTGCGACCATCAAACAGTGTTAGCTGACCAGATTCTGGTAGATCACCCAGTTTCAGTAGCTCTTTAATTGATGTTTCGTTCGCACCGTCAAAGACTGGTGTCGCGATTGGTAGACCACCACGAAGGTTGCCGATCAGCGTGCGTACTTCGTCATCTGATAGTGAAGCAATGTCCACTTGCTGACGCGTTTCGCCAAGGTCGTAGACTTTCTGTAGGAAGTCACGGAACTTAGCCAGCTCTTGCTGCTCTTTCACCATCTGGTTGATCTTGTCACCGATGCCTTTCGCCGCCAGACCTAAGTGAACTTCTAGGATCTGACCGATGTTCATACGCGAAGGTACACCCAGTGGGTTAAGAACGATGTCGACCGGTTGGCCTTTCTCATCGTATGGCATGTCTTCAACAGGGTTGATCTTAGAGATTACACCCTTGTTACCGTGACGACCCGCCATCTTATCACCAGGCTGAATGCGACGTTTCACCGCGAGGTAAACTTTCACAATCTTCAGTACGCCAGGAGCAAGATCATCACCCTGTGTGATCTTACGACGCTTAGTTTCAAACTTCTTATCGAAGTCCGCTTTTAGCTCGTCCCACTGCTCAGCCAATTGCTCTAGCTGAGTTTGTAGTGCGTCGTCTTCTAGCGTGAACTCAAGCCACTTCTTACGATCCGTTGCGTCAAGTTTCGCTTCCGCGTAGCCACCGTCAATCAAGACAGCTCTCACACGGTTAAGAAGGCCACCCTCAAGAATCTGGAATTCTTCAGTTAGGTCTTTCTTCGCTTCTTTCAGCTGCATCTGCTCAATTTCAAGCGCACGCTTGTCTTTCTCTACGCCATCACGAGTAAAGACTTGAACATCGATGATGGTACCTGAAACAGAGTTTGGTACACGCAGTGACGTATCTTTCACGTCTGATGCTTTTTCACCGAAGATAGCACGCAATAGCTTCTCTTCAGGCGTCAGCTGAGTTTCACCTTTCGGCGTCACTTTACCAACTAGGATGTCGCCACCCTTCACTTCAGCACCGATGTATACGATACCTGACTCGTCAAGTTTAGACAGAGCAGACTCACCTACGTTTGGAATGTCAGCTGTGATCTCTTCTGCGCCAAGCTTAGTATCACGCGCCACACAAGATAGCTCTTGGATGTGGATCGTTGTGAAACGGTCTTCTTGAACGACGCGCTCAGACACTAAGATCGAGTCTTCGAAGTTGTAACCGTTCCAAGGCATGAACGCGATACGCATGTTCTGACCAAGCGCTAGCTCACCAAGGTCTGTTGAAGGACCATCAGCTAGAACGTCGCCACGTAGTACAGACTCACCTGGCATCACACATGGACGCTGGTTGATACACGTGTTTTGGTTTGAACGTGTGTACTTCGTTAGGTTGTAGATATCGATACCCGCTTCGCCAGGAATCAACTCTTCTTCGTTAACCTTAACGACGATGCGCGATGCGTCCACTGACTGGATAACACCACCACGTTTCGCTACCGCTGTCACACCAGAGTCAACCGCGATGTTACGCTCGATACCCGTACCAACGAGAGGCTTGTCAGCCTTCAGTGTTGGAACAGCCTGACGTTGCATGTTCGCACCCATCAATGCACGGTTCGCATCATCGTGTTCTAGGAACGGGATAAGCGATGCAGCGATAGATACAACCTGGTTGGTTGCAACGTCCATGTAATCAACATGTTCGCGTGGGTGTAGACCAGATTCACCTTTCTGACGAGCCGTGATCAGCTCTTCAGCAAATGTGCCTTCTTCAGTCAGAACCGTGTTCGCCTGAGCGATAACGTACTGACCTTCTTGAATAGCAGATAGGTAATCCACTTCGTCTGTTACTACGCCATCAACAACGCGACGGTATGGAGTTTCTAGGAAACCGTACTCGTTACAACGCGCAAACGCAGACAGAGAGTTGATCAGACCGATGTTTGGACCTTCAGGCGTTTCGATAGGACATAGACGACCGTAGTGCGTTACGTGTACGTCACGTACTTCGAAGCCAGCACGCTCACGAGTTAGACCGCCAGGACCCAATGCAGAAATACGACGCTTGTGCGTTACTTCTGATAGTGGGTTGTTTTGGTCCATAAACTGAGACAGTTGTGAAGAGCCAAAGAATTCTTTTACTGCCGCTGAGATAGGCTTAGCGTTGATCAGGTCTTGAGGCATGATAGCATCAAGATCGCCAAGGCTTAGACGCTCTTTAACCGCACGTTCGACACGAACAAGACCAACACGGAATTGGTTTTCAGCCATTTCGCCAACGCTACGGATACGACGGTTACCTAGGTGGTCGATATCGTCCACTTCGCCGATGCCGTTACGGATAGCGATAAGCTTCTTCATCACTTCGATGATATCAGTCTCATCAAGAGTACCTTGCTCACCAGCATCTTCACGTTCGATAGAGCTGTTGAACTTCATACGACCAACAGTCGATAGATCGTAACGCTCTTCAGAGAAGAATAGGCTTTCGAACAGAGCTTCTGCCGCTTCTTTCGTTGGTGGCTCGCCAGGGCGCATCATGCGGTAGATTTCAACTAGCGCAGAGATGCGATCAACGGTGCTGTCGATACGCAAGGTATCAGACATGAATGGACCGTGATCAAGATCGTTAGTAAAGAGCACTTCAAGCGCTTTGTGACCTGCTTGAGACAGGTTCGCGAGTGCTTCTAGGCTAATCTCTTGGTTAGCTGCAACAATGATCTCGCCAGTGGCTTCATTGATGTAATCTTTTGATGCCACTTTGCCTACGATGTACTCAACCGGTACTTCAATATGGTCGACACCATCTTTTTCAAGCTGGCGAATGTGGCGAGCCGTCACGCGACGACCTTGTTCAACATACACCGTACCGTTGGCTTCGATATTGAATGTCGCTGTTTCGCCACGTAGGCGATCAGGGACCAACTCCATCAATAGAGTTTGGT
>NZ_JCBDGX010000190.1:0-20048 GCF_059834345.1 Vibrio sp. R11-SG3-ISO3-SZ | reverse complement strand
CGGATACGCCCTCTTGCTCAAGCATGTCAACCAAATCAATCAAGGGTAATCCGACCAAGGTGTTGGGGTCCTTGCCTTCTAAGCGCTCAAACAGCGCAATACCTAACCCTTCACTTTTAAAGCTCCCTGCGCAATAAAAGGGCTGCTCTTTATCGACATAGCGTTCAATTTGCTGCTCGGTGAGCGTGCGAAAATGTACGGTAAACGTATCGACGCGGGTGTGCAGCGCTTGGGTGGCACTGTTGAATAAGGCAACGCCTGTGTAAAAACAGATCGCACGGCCGCTTTGCCGACGCAATTGTTCAATGGCGCGCTCACGTGTATGGGGCTTACCAACAATTTCGCCGTCAATCACACACACTTGATCGCTACCGATGACAAGGCTCGGCTGCGATAGTGAACAACCTTGCGCTTTACCCACTGCGAGACGTTCCACTAACGCTTGAGGTGATTCGTTTCTTAGTGGCGTTTCGTCACAGTCTGGTGCGATGGCGCTAAACGTGAGACCGAGTTTTTCCAACAATAGTTTACGGTAGGGAGAGGTGGACGCTAAGACGAGTGGGTAAGAGTACATTTTAAATCATCAGTGTTTTGTTTGATTTAGGTGAGCTTAAAGGATCTTTTTGCTAAGATCATTGCTCTGGTGGAGCAAAGGAAAAAAAGTCCAACTTTTTCTCCTTTTTCTTTGACTCAAAATGAATTGGAAGATAGAATTCGCGCCCTATGCAAAAGGTAAAAATACCGCGAACGGTTGATCCCGCAAGAGCGGCTCAAAAGCGTCTTGATTATGATGGTATCATTCAAGAAAGTCTTTTTAAGCGCTTAAGCGAATCAGTCGAAGGCGTTAAACGCGACGCTCAAGTGTCATTGTCATTTGAGTTGGATGAACAGCGACTTGTTGTTATCTCTGGTAAAGCTAACATCGAAGTCGATTTAGAGTGTCAACGCTGTAATGAGGTTTTCGCACATGAGTGCGAAGTCGAATTCACTTACACGCCATACTATAGCGAGAAGAGTGAAGAAGACGCACCGGAAGAGTACGATTTGGTAGATCTGAACGAGTACGGTGAAGTCGACCTAATACAGTTAGCTGAAGACGAGTTCATTCTCAACTTGCCTCAAGTAGCAATGCATGATGAAGCGGATTGTAGCGTTGATTCAGATAACATGGTGTTTGGTGACCTTCCAGAAGAGGTAGTGGAAGAGAAGCCGAATCCATTCGATGTTTTGAAAAGCTTAAAGCGTTAACTTTTTAGTAAGCAAGACACTTTAAGAACTAACATAGGAGTAGGGTCAATGGCCGTACAAAAAAACCGTAAAACACGTTCTAAGCGTGGTATGCGTCGTTCACACGATGCCCTAACTACAGCTGCACTTTCTGTTGACGCAACTTCAGGTGAAACTCACCTACGTCACAACGTGACTGCTGAAGGTTACTACCGCGGCAAGAAGGTTATCAACAAGTAAGGTTGACCTTTGCAAAATATAACCGTTGCACTTGATGCAATGGGCGGGGATTTCGGTCCTCGCGTTACAGTGCCTGCCGCCGTGCAGGCACTGTCGCATTTCCCAGAGCTAAAAGTGATCATCTTGGGTGATCAGCACATGATCACAACCCAACTCTCCCAACTTGGTGTTCAGTCCAACGCACGGTTACGCGTTGTGCACAGTGACCGAGTCATTTCTAACTCAGAAAAACCTTCTCTAGCGCTGCGCAATAGTGCGAATACGTCCATGGCGATGGCAATCGATGCGGTATCCAACGCTGAAGCGGATGCGTGTGTCAGCGGTGGCAACACCGGCGCGTTAATGGCATTGTCACGCTTCAAGCTTAAGCTTTTACCGGGTATTGAACGTCCTGCATTAATTTCTGCGTTGCCAACGGCATCCGGCGGTAAAACCTGGATGTTGGATTTAGGGGCCAATGTCTCGAGTGACGCCGATTCGCTGTTTCAATTTGCGGTAATGGGCAGTGCGTTAGTCGAACAATACTTGGGTAAACCGCCACGAGTCGCTATTCTCAATATCGGCGCTGAAGAGATCAAAGGTAATGATCTCGTTAAACGCTGCGCTGAAATGCTTTCTCAGACTCAGTCGGTCAATTTTGTCGGCTATATTGAAGGCAACCAATTGTTACGCGATGCCGCTGATGTCGTCGTTTGTGATGGTTTTGTGGGCAATATCTGCCTCAAAACCTGTGAAGGGACAGCGCAACTCTTTATCGATAAGTTGAAATCACACATGATGGCCTCATCTATAAAGGGTTGGATTGCAAGAAAATTATTTTCTGGCTTATTTAATGAGCTAAAAACCCTGAACCCCGACCAGTATAACGGCGCAAGTTTGCTAGGATTGCGCGGCATTGTCATAAAAAGCCATGGAAGTGCTGATGTAGACGCGGTCATCAATGCCATTGGTGAAGCATTACACGAGGTCAAACGACAAGTACCAAGCCGTATTAGTGATCGTTTGGAAACGGTTCTGTTCGATCAGCAACCCCAAGAGAGGCATTACTAGTCTTCATGTATAGCAAAATTTTAGGTACTGGCAGCTACCTGCCATCTCAGGTGCGTTCAAACGCAGACTTAGAGAAAATGGTAGATACAAGTGATGAGTGGATTGTTGCTCGCACGGGTATTAAAGAGCGTCGTATTGCTGCGGAAAATGAAACCGTTGCAGATATGGGTTACCAAGCGGCGAAAAATGCTATCGAGATGGCAGGCATTGACAAGAACGACATCGACATGATTCTTGTTGCGACCACCAGTGGTTCACATGCATTTCCATCAGCGGCCTGTCAGGTGCAAGCCTTGCTTGGCATTAAACACTGCCCAGCGTTTGACATGGCTGCGGCGTGTTCCGGCTTTGTTTACGCACTGTCGGTGGCCGATCAGTACATCAAAACCGGTCATTGCAAACACATCTTGGTGATCGGCGCTGATGCGTTATCAAAAACCTGTGACCCGAGTGATCGCTCGACCGTGATCTTGTTTGGTGATGCCGCTGGTGCGGTTATTGTAGGCGCGAGTAATGAGCCGGGTATTTTGTCGACCACCATTAATGCCGACGGTCGCTTTGGCGACCTACTGAGCTTGAAATACCCTAATCGCCGTGAAGAAATCAGCAGTGACTTTGAGCACAGTGATGACATCAATAGCTGGTTGCACATGGCGGGTAATGAAGTCTTCAAAGTAGCGGTGACTCAGTTGTCTCGCCTTGTGACGGAAACTCTCAAGCAAAACGGCATGGATAAAACCGAGCTGGATTGGTTGGTGCCACATCAGGCAAACCTTCGCATTATTTCTGCGACCGCGAAGAAGTTGGCGATGTCAATGGATCAAGTCGTGGTCACACTGGATAGGCACGGTAACACCTCTGCGGCGACAGTACCGACTGCACTTGATGAAGCCGTACGTGATGGGCGTATTCAGCGTGGGCAAACCTTGCTGCTTGAAGCCTTTGGCGGTGGCTTCACATGGGGTTCAGCCCTAGTGAAGTTTTAATCACGCAAGAATTCAAATTGAAGATGCCGCAGTGGCATCTTTTCTTTCTGACAGCAGAAAGAGCAACCGAATCAAGTCTTAAAAGAAATTGAGTTAAGGAAAAGAGTATGAGCAAGTTTGCTATCGTATTTCCAGGTCAAGGATCGCAAGCCGTTGGCATGTTGGCTGAACTTGGCGAGCAATACCCAGTAGTGAAAGCGACGTTTGCTGAGGCTTCAGAAGCACTCGGTTACGATCTTTGGGCGTTGGTGCAAGATGGGCCAGTGGAAGATCTTAACCAGACATTTCGCACCCAGCCTGCGCTGCTAGCGTCTTCGGTTGCGGTATGGCGTGTGTGGCAAGAGCTAGGACAAGAGCTGCCAGCCAACCTAGCGGGTCACAGCTTAGGTGAGTACTCTGCACTTGTGTGTGCAGGTGTGATTGATTTCCAGCAGGCGATCAAGCTAGTTGAATTGCGCGGCCGCTTAATGCAAGAAGCGGTACCAGCGGGCACGGGCGCTATGTATGCAATTATCGGTCTTGACGATGCCGCGATTGCTCAAGCGTGTGAAGACGCAGCGCAAGGCGAGGTTGTCTCTCCTGTTAACTTTAACTCGCCAGGTCAAGTTGTTATCGCCGGCAGTAAAGCGGCGGTGGAACGTGCGGGCGCCTTATGTAAAGAAGCGGGCGCAAAGCGCGCGTTGCCTTTACCTGTCTCTGTGCCTTCTCACTGCGCTCTGATGAAGCCTGCGGCGGATAAACTGGCGGTTGCACTAGAAGAGATCGAGTTCAACACGCCTTCTTTACCCGTCATCAACAACGTGGACGTCGTGGCAGAGACCGATCCTGCGAAAATCAAAGAAGCACTGGTGCGTCAGCTTTACAGCCCGGTGCGTTGGACGGAAAGTGTTCAGCTCATGAGCGAGCAAGGCGTCGAATCACTGTTAGAATTTGGCCCAGGTAAAGTATTGACTGGCTTGACGAAACGTATTGTAAAAACGCTTAGCGGCGCAGCCGTTAACGATGTCGCTTCACTCGAAGCAGCTAAGTCATAAGCGACTCAAAGGAAACAACAAACATGATGAATCTTGAAGGTAAAATCGCACTGGTTACCGGTGCTAGCCGTGGTATCGGCCGTGCTATCGCTGAACTATTGGTTGAGCGTGGTGCGACAGTGATCGGTACTGCAACCTCTGAAGGCGGTGCGGCAGCGATCAGCGAATACCTAGGGGACAAAGGTAAAGGACTCGCGTTAAACGTCACAGACGTGAACTCCATCGAGTCAACCCTGAAAACCATTAATGACGAGTTTGGTGCGATTGACATCCTAGTGAATAACGCAGGTATCACACGTGACAACTTGCTGATGCGTATGAAAGACGATGAGTGGAACGACATCATCGATACCAACCTCACGCCGATTTTCCGTATGTCAAAAGCGGTATTGCGCGGCATGATGAAAAAGCGTCATGGCCGTATCATCAACGTAGGTTCTGTGGTTGGCACTATGGGTAACGCAGGTCAGGCTAACTACGCGGCAGCGAAAGCTGGCGTGATTGGTTTTACTAAATCAATGGCACGTGAAGTTGCGTCTCGCGGCATCACAGTGAATACTGTGGCGCCTGGCTTTATTGAGACAGACATGACCAAAGCATTGAACGACGATCAGCGTGCGGCAACACTATCGAACGTCCCAGCGGGTCGTCTTGGTGACCCACGTGAGATTGCGTCGGCAGTGGTATTTCTGGCTTCCCCAGAAGCGGCATACATCACCGGCGAAACTTTGCACGTAAATGGCGGGATGTACATGGTTTAAATTGGGCTTTAGCAAGTGAAAGTGAACTTTTACATCAAATATCACTCGAAACTTTGCTGAATCTTCAATTTGTACCCAATGTCGCCAAATTGGCTATTTAATGTCATAAAAATAGCCTATAGTCAGTGTTTATTGGCAGTGAAGTGCACAAGATTTGTGCATGATTTAAGTCAAAAATGTATTGAATTTCGGTTAAAATCGCTAAAATTGTGGTTTGACCAGCAAGGTCCCACTTGCAACTTTCAATAGTTCGAATAAACTACGGAATCATCGCATTGAGCGAAATCTGTAAAGGAAAAGAAAAAATGAGCAACATCGAAGAACGCGTAAAGAAAATCATTGTTGAACAGCTAGGTGTAGACGAAGCAGAAGTGAAAAACGAAGCTTCTTTCGTTGATGACCTAGGTGCCGATTCTCTAGACACTGTTGAACTAGTAATGGCTCTAGAAGAAGAATTCGACACTGAGATTCCAGACGAAGAAGCTGAGAAGATCACTACTGTTCAAGCTGCAATCGACTACGTAAACAGCGCTCAGTAAACCCCTCTCTCAGGCGGCCAACTGGCCGCCTGTGTTTTACCAACTCTTCTATACCTCCCATAGAATCATTTCAAACCCGGAGAATAAAATCGTGTCCAAGCGTCGTGTTGTTGTCACTGGCATGGGTATGTTGTCACCGGTAGGCAACACTGTAGAATCCTCTTGGAAAGCCCTGCTAGCTGGTCAAAGTGGTATCGTCAATATCGAGCACTTTGATACTGAAAATTTCTCAACTCGTTTTGCAGGCCTAGTCAAAGATTTTGATTGCACAGAATACATGTCAAAGAAAGATGCACGTAAGATGGACTTGTTCATCCAGTACGGTATCGCAGCGGGTATTCAGGCTCTTGATGACTCTGGCTTAGAAATTAACGAAGAAAACGCCGCACGAGTGGGCGTCGCTATCGGTTCAGGCATTGGTGGCCTTGACTTGATTGAAGCGGGTCACTCAGCATTGGTCGAGAAAGGTCCACGTAAAGTGAGTCCGTTCTTCGTCCCATCGACCATTGTTAACATGGTGGCGGGTAACTTATCAATTATGCGTGGTCTACGTGGTCCAAATATTGCGATCTCGACGGCGTGTACAACTGGTCTGCACAACATCGGCCATGCAGCGCGTATGATCGCGTATGGCGATTGCGAAGCGATGGTGGCGGGTGGCTCAGAAAAAGCGTCCACCCCACTTGGTATGGCAGGTTTTGGTGCAGCGAAAGCACTGTCTACTCGTAATGATGCGCCTCAAAAAGCCTCTCGCCCTTGGGACAAAGACCGTGACGGTTTTGTTCTTGGTGATGGCGCAGGCATGATGGTGCTAGAAGAGTACGAACACGCGAAAGCGCGTGGCGCGAAAATTTACGCTGAAGTGGTTGGCTTTGGTATGTCAGGTGACGCTTACCACATGACTTCGCCAAGTGAAGATGGCTCAGGCGGTGCATTGGCAATGGAAGCGGCCATGCGTGACGCGGATATCGAAGGCACACAAGTTGGCTACGTGAATGCACACGGTACATCGACGCCAGCAGGCGACGTCGCGGAAGTGAAAGGCATCCGCCGTGCACTGGGTGAATCGGGCGCGAAACAAGTCAAAGTGTCATCAACCAAGTCGATGACAGGTCACTTGTTGGGTGCTGCGGGCTCAGTAGAAGCCATCATTACCGTACTCTCTTTGCGCGATCAAATTGTGCCGCCGACGATCAACCTTGATAACCCGGAAGAAGGGTTAGAGGATATCGATCTTGTGCCGCACACTGCGAAAGAAGTATCGATGGATTACGCGATTTGTAACTCATTCGGCTTTGGTGGTACGAACGGCTCGTTGGTGTTCAAAAAGATCTAAACCGTGCTACGTGTAGTGGGATGATTTGTGTTAAAACGGCTTAATGCTTCGGTATTAAGCCGTTTTGTTTTCTAAGGTGGATGGATGTTTTGGGTCAATGGACAGAGAGCGGACTCAATCGCGCTAAGTGATCGATCGTTTCAATATGGTGATGGCTGCTTTACGACCATACTGACTCGCCATGGTCAGATTGAGGGGTGGTCAGCCCATGTGTCGAGAATGGAAGCGTGCTTGCGTTTGCTGGGTATTGAGTTCCCAGATTGGCAGCAAGTGCGCCAATGGCTAGAGACGGCGTCACTGCCTGCAGCGAATGCCGGTCTCAAGCTGCATGTCAGCCGAGGAGAAGGTGGGCGCGGATATAGCCCTGCGCACGTCACGACACCCAATGTTACTATTAGTCACTTTCCATTTCCCACCCATTATGAACAATGGCAACAGAATGGCGTAGCACTTGGCGTGTGCGAGCGGCGTTTAGGCCACAACCCACTCCTTGCTGGTCACAAACACAACAACCGACTTGAGCAAGTGTTGCTCAAGCAAGAGTTAGACGAGCAAGGCTATGCAGATGGCTTGGCACTCGACATTGATGGCTTCGTGATAGAAACCACGATGGCGAACCTGTTTTGGTGTCGCGAAGACACGTTATTTACCCCCGACCTTACTCTTGCGGGGGTCGCGGGGACAATGAGAGAGCGCGTGCTTCAATGCGCATTGACAATGGGATTGCACATTGAAGTGGGGCAATTCACGCTCTGCGATATTGAACAGGCCGACGAGATCTTCATCTGCAACGCTTTGTTAGGTGTCGCACCGGTCAGCGCTATTTCGCATAAAATGTTCACCATTGGACCACAAACTCGACGATTTCAGGAGAACCTTTCCTCGTGATTAAGAAAATCACCTATTTATTGATTGCTATATTGTTGATTGCTTTTGCGGGTTACCGCTACATCACTAACCAAGTGAATGAGTACGTCAATCAACCCCTATCGATGACACAAGAACGCATTTTTACCCTTAAAACCGGTACCAGCTTTCAGCGAGTGTTAAGTGACCTTACTCAGAGCGACCTTATCGAACCGAGCGATTTAACGCCGCTGGTTCGACGCTTTTATCCCGAGCTTACTCAAGTAAAAGCGGGCACCTATCTGTTGGAACCTGGCCTGACGCTACGTCAGGCGTTGCTGCTTTTTAAGTCGGGTAAAGAGCACCAGTTTTCGATCACCTTTGTTGAAGGGTCGACGTTCAAAGAGTGGCGTGAAGCGCTGTCTCAAGCGCCGCATCTGACGCATGATACGACAGAGATGACGGAAGCGGAGATTGCCCGAGCGCTAGAGCTCGATGTGGAGAAGTTAGAAGGCATGTTCTTAGCCGAAACCTACCACTATACCTTCGGAGCGTCAGAGTTGGATATTCTTGAGCGAGCATCGCGTAAGCTCACTCAGGTGCTCGATTATCACTGGGCAGAACGTCAGCGTGATTTACCATTGAAATCGTCGTATGAAGCCCTCATTCTTGCTTCTATCATTGAAAAAGAGACCTCAGTGGAAGAAGAGCGAGAGCGAGTCGCGTCAGTGTTTGTTAATCGCCTCAACAAAGGTATGCGTTTGCAAACCGATCCGACGGTTATTTATGGTATGGGCGACAGCTACGACGGCAACATACGTAAGAAAGACCTTCGTACGCCCACGCCTTATAACACCTATGTCATTTTTGGTCTGCCACCTACGCCGATCGCGATGCCGGGTGAAGCCTCTATTGCAGCGGCGACCAACCCTGAGAATGGGGATTACTACTACTTTGTCGCCAGTGGAACCGGCGGTCATGTGTTTTCAAAAACATTGGCTGAGCACAACCGCGCGGTCCGAGCCTATTTAAAACAGTTAAGAAGTAAACAATGACACAAGCAAAATTTATTGTTATCGAAGGATTAGAAGGCGCGGGTAAAAGCACCGCGATTCAAGCCGTATTGACCACGTTACAAGCGGCGGGCATCACTTCGATTCAACAAACTCGCGAACCCGGTGGCACCACGTTGGCTGAAAAGTTACGTGACTTGGTCAAGCAAGAGCATGAGGGTGAAGTGCTGCAAGACATGACGGAGCTACTGTTGATGTATGCCGCGCGTGTCCAACTGGTGGAAAATGTCATTAAGCCTGCCTTGGAAAAAGGTGAGTGGGTGGTGGGCGATCGTCATGATATGTCCTCGCAAGCCTATCAGGGTGGCGGCCGACAGATTACCGCTGAGACGATGTCAACACTCAAACAGACGACGCTTGGCGACTTTAAGCCCGACTTGACCTTGTACTTAGACATCGACCCTCGAGTTGGCCTTGAGCGAGCGCGTGGTCGGGGTGAACTCGACAGAATTGAAAAAATGGACATGAGTTTTTTCGATCGTACTCGCGCACGCTATCTTGAGATCGCGCGCCATGATGCAACGGTTCTGATCATCAATGCTGAGCAATCTATAGAGCAAGTGGCTGCTGATATCTCTGCGGCGTTGAAAGGCTGGCTAGAGGCTCAGACTGAGCAAGGCGTCGCCTAGTATGAATGAGCTGTACCCTTGGTTAACACCGCTTTGGGCGGAGTGGAAATCGAGCCTCGAACACCAACGTTTTGCCAACGCCTCGATGTTGATTGCACAGAGTGGCATGGGGGCAGAGCAGTTGGTGGACAGACTCTCAAGAGCAGTGATGTGCCAACACGACCACTCTGAGCCGTGTGGGTTTTGTCATGGTTGCCAGTTGATGCAATCGCAAAGCCATCCCGATTTTCATCGAGTGGTGCCTGAAAAAGAGGGCAAAGCGATCACGGTTGAACAGGTGCGGCAGTGCAACCGGTTAGCACAAGAATCGTCCCAACTTGGTGGCTATCGACTGTTTGTGATTGAGCCGGCTGAGGCAATGAACACGTCCGCCTCGAACGCTTTGCTCAAAACCTTGGAAGAGCCAGGGGAAAACTGTCTGTTCCTTTTGGTGACGCACCGTCAGAATCATCTGCTTGCCACCATCACCAGTCGCTGCCAGCAATGGTATCTCAATACGCCGAGTGCCACCGACGTCGCAGAGTGGTTGTCACATCACACACAAAAGGCGGTGCCAGCCTTTGCCGCCCATATTCATGCGAACTCCCCGCTCGATACGTTGGCGTTTATTGAACAGGGGGGGGAATCTCAGTATCAGCAGCTAGAGTCCGCCTTGCTTGCGTTTTTGGTCAGCCAAGACGATGGGGTGAAGCTTGCTAAGGAATTGGCGAAAGCGCCCGATGAGTCTCTACCCTGGTTATGGACCTTGCTGACTGATGCACAAAAAATTCATTTTTCAGTGAGGGATGAGGCGATGACACCTGGCTGTCAGCGTGTAGCTGAGACAGTGTCTTACGCGCAGCTCTACCAACATACACAATCACTGACTAAACTTATTAATCAACTGAGTGACCACCCAGGGCTCAACGCAGAGTTACTGATCATGAGTTGGTTGTTCTCATTAAAAGAGGAATTATGTTCGTAGATTCGCACTGTCATCTAGATAAACTTGATTACCAAGAGCGACATAATGATGTGGCTGATGTCATAAAGAAAGCCACCGCTGCTAATGTCACCGAGTTGCTTTCGGTGGGGGTCACGCTTGATTCGTTTCCCGATATGTTGGCTATGATTGAGCCTTATGACAACGTACACGCGTCGTGTGGGGTTCATCCATTGGACGTCGAAAGTGACTTTGCCCTTGATCGCTTACATGAATACGCAAGTCATCCGAAAGTGGTCGCGATTGGTGAAACGGGCCTGGATTATCACTATCAGCCTGAAACCGCTGACCTGCAAAAACTGCGCTTTGAGCAGCAGGTCGAGCTCGCGGTCAATGTGAATAAGCCGCTGATCATTCATACGCGCAACGCACGAGAAGATACTCTGGCTATTTTAAGAGCAGGACAGGCAGAGAAATGCGGTGGTGTCATCCACTGTTTTACGGAAGATCTTACCTTTGCTAAGCAAGCGATGGAGTTAGGCTTTTACATTTCCATCTCTGGTATCGTGACGTTTCGACAAGCAACGGAGTTGAAAGACGTGGTCAAAGCGTTGCCACTTGATCGCTTGTTGATTGAGACCGATTCTCCCTATTTGGCCCCGGTCCCTCATCGCGGCCAACAGAATGAACCTGCTTATGTGGTTGAAGTCGCCGCATACATTGCGAAGCTTAAGTCTTGCGGCCTACATGAGGTGGCCGCAGCCACAACGACGAACTTCAAAAAACTTTTTTTAAGATAGAAATTAATGGCGGTATAAAAAAGGGGCGCTCGCCCTTTTTTTTTGTTACAAGCGTCACGTATCTGACTCATCAAACCAGTGTTCACCAAATCTGTTGAAGATGCGAGACAAAATTTGTTCAAATGTAATTTTGTTACATAAAATAACAATCTATTCTATTTTATTTACGCCATAAAATTAATGTTGTGCAATAAAAACTTCATATTTTTCATGGGGATAAGTTGGTATGAGGGCCTTGTTTGGCGCTTCGTTACTGTGATCTATCTAGTAGTTTGAAACTTATTTTCGTAACGCGCTAGAAAGTTTGTTCACCATCAAGATATATTTAGAGGCAGAAAATATACTGTCATATGTGGTTACATTTTCTTTGGGTGCTAACATTTAAGGCTGCGGGGGTGTGCCGTTAGTGCCCGATAATTCTTATAACTTTTCAGGAGCATAAACATGTTTAAGAATCTTTTTGCTAACCTGCAAAAAGTAGGTAAATCACTGATGCTACCAGTATCAGTATTGCCTGTTGCAGGTATCCTACTTGGTGTTGGTGCTGCCAACCTTGGTTTCATTCCAGAGATTGTATCAAACCTAATGGAACAAGCGGGTGGTTCAGTATTTGGCCAGATGGCACTGCTATTTGCAGTGGGTGTCGCTCTAGGCTTCACTAACAACGACGGCGTAGCGGGCCTTGCTGCTATCGTTGGTTACGGCATCATGACGGCAACACTAAGCGTTATGGCTGGCGTGATGGGCGTTGAGAAAATCGATACGGGTGTTCTCGGTGGTATCCTAGTCGGTGGTGTGGCTGCGTGGGCGTTTAACCGCTTCTTCCGCATTCAATTGCCTGAGTACCTTGGCTTCTTCGCTGGTAAGCGTGCTGTGCCAATCATCACTGGTTTTGCAGCTATCGCACTGGGTATCGTACTGTCTATCATCTGGCCACCAATTGGTTCAGCTATCGGTGCGTTCTCTCACTGGGCTGCAGAGCAAAACCCACAACTTGCATTCGGTATCTACGGTATCGTTGAGCGTTCATTGATCCCATTCGGTCTACACCACGTGTGGAACGTACCTTTCTTCTTCGAAGCAGGTCAATGTGTGAACGCAGCAGGTGAAACTCAAAACGGCGTACTGACATGTTACCTAGTGGCAGATGAAGCGTCTCGCGCAGCAGGTAATGGCTTCGGTCAGCTTGCAGGTGGCTACATGTTCAAGATGTTCGGTCTACCAGCAGCGGCTATCGCGATTGCACACTCTGCTAAGCCAGAGAACCGCGTTAAAGTTATGGGTATCATGGCGTCAGCAGCGTTGACTTCATTCCTAACAGGTATTACTGAGCCAATCGAATTCTCATTCCTATTCGTTGCGCCACTACTTTACGGAATCCACGCTCTACTTGCTGGTTCTGCATACGTTGTTGCTAACACTATCGGCTTCGTACACGGTACATCATTCTCTCACGGCTTGATCGACTTCCTAGTACTTTCTGGCAACGCTCAGAAGATGGGTATCATGATCGCGACTGGTCTTGTTTACGCAGCAATCTACTACGTAGTATTCCGTGCAGTGATCAAAGCGATGGACCTAAAAACTCCTGGTCGTGAAGACGAAACTCAAGCTGAAGCGGCGGCGTCTGGTTCAGACATGGCTGGTGAGCTTGTTGCAGCGTTCGGCGGTAAAGCAAACATTACAGGTCTTGACGCGTGTATCACTCGTCTACGTGTTGCGGTTGCTGACACAGAAGTGGTTGACCAAGACAAACTTAAGAAATTGGGTGCAGCAGGCGTTGTAGTCGTCGCAGGTGGTGTTCAAGCTATCTTCGGTACTAAGTCTGACAACCTTAAAACAGATATGGATGAGTGGATTCGTAACAACGGATAATCCCTACCCTCATCGATAGATAGAAAATGCCAGTCAAGTGACTGGCATTTTTTATGGCTTAGCGTTACTAAATGTGCACGGCTGACACTCAGAAACGCCAATCGATCCCCAATGAAATTTTCGCATCTTCGCTGCGCTTTTTCGGGCCTAGGACTTCGGTCTCAATGTTGTGATAGCGGCCTTCCACAAAGATATTAATGTTCTGACCATTCACATAAGCTTGCATCCCTTGAACCCACATCAAATCGACAAAGTTGAGGTCATCAATACCGTCGACAGCTTGTCCAGCCATCGCTTGAATGACGGTGTAGTGGGTGTCATTCCAAGGCTGCAAGGCATAAAGGTTGACCGATGCTAAGTGGGCATCTTTCGCCCCCAAAGAGTGCAGCACAGATTGAATCTCATCAACGCTACCGCCACTGTTTTTGGCGATGCGGCCTGCCGCTTTATTGAGGTCGACATCCACATAAGTGTAATTCACTGAAGGGAAGAACTTTGTGGTGCTGTTGGCGGCTTCCAGAGGCAGCATGTAGCCTGCGGTGTAGGAGTCTGCCAGCTTAGTGCCATACAAGTCGATATAAACCCCGCCCACACGACTGTCAAAATGCGCCATGCGTGCACGCATGTTATCTGTATCCGTGAAGTATTCACCAAAGAGCACGGTTTGAGTTTTGCCTTCTGGTCCCGCATCGTAAAGGTTGGCAGCGCCATAGCCGGCAAACAGCTTTAACTCACCGCTGTCTGTGTTGACCATAGTACCAATGCGGGATTGGGTATTTCGTGGATCGAACGCGTGCAACTCATCCGAGTCCGCAGCAAAAATTGTGCTAGAAGCGAGGGCCAGAGCCACTGCACAAATCGTGGTGTTTTTCATCGTTATACCTTTTTCGTTGTTGTGCGCCAGCGAAGGGAGAGGGCGCTTACGACGTATCCTAATGAGATCAAAAAATGAGAAACATAGAGAGGGGGTTATTAAACACATAACAATCGAAGATGTATGTCTTGATTGAAATGTGATGTTCTCCGTGACGTTAGCAAGAGGTATGGAAATTGTTGCGATTTACTGGAAGGTATATCAAGTTTCAGCGCTCATAGTGGAGAGGCTAGGAATAGATGAGACAAAGGATTTCTTTCATTTATCTCTACTGGTTATGAGTAAGTTTGCTGGCAGTTATTCAAATATGTTGACCAAGTTCGTCTAATTTCCCTTACTGCCATTTTGAATCAACTCGCTATAGTAAAAGCAAGGTTTTTACAGTGAACGAGAATAACGAAGGTGAATTATGGGCAAGCTAGTTGAAGGCGTGTGGCACGATGTGTGGTACGACACTAAATCAAACGGCGGTCAATTTGTGCGCGAAGACGCCGGGTTTCGTGATTGGGTCGTCAATAAAGAGGGCGCGCGTTTTGCGCCGGAATCCGGGCGCTATCATCTTTATGTCTCACTCGCGTGTCCTTGGGCTCACCGAACTCTAATTTTTCGCCGCCTAAAAGGGCTGGAGCCTCATATTGATGTCACTGTGGTCTGCCCAGATATGATGAGTGAAGGCTGGCAAATGGGGCTGCCTGAGCCGCTGTTTGGTCATACGCGATTGCACCAAATCTACACTCAGGCTAAGTCCGACTACACAGGGCGCGTTACGGTGCCTGTCTTGTGGGATAAAAAGCACAACACCATTGTCAGCAATGAGTCGTCAGAAATCATCCGTATGTTTAATCATGCGTTCAACGACTTGACGGGCAATACTCTCGATTACTATCCAGACCATCTCCGCGAAGTGATTGATGAGTGGAACGATTTTATCTACCCCAACGTCAATAATGGTGTCTACCGCTGCGGTTTTGCGACGACGCAAGAAGCGTACGAAGAAGCATACGATAAGCTGTTCTCTGCGTTGGATAAGCTTGATACTCATCTCGCGAGTCATCGCTACCTAGCGGGCGGTCAGGTAACGGAGGCCGATTGGCGTTTGTTTACCACCTTGATTCGTTTTGATGCGGTGTATGTGGGCCACTTTAAATGCAATAAGCAGCGTATTGAAGATTACCCTAACTTGCACGGTTATTTAAAAGAGTTGTACCAAGTGGAAGGGGTCAAAGAGACCACAGATTTCTATCATATTAAGCGCCATTACTATTTCAGTCACACCGGGATCAACCCCACACAAGTGGTACCTAAAGGACCAGAATTAGACCTCGATTCTCCCCACGGACGAGAGGCCATCAGCGCTTAACTTAATCCCCCGCACTTCGCGGGGTTTTTTATGCCCTATCACAGAATTATCTGCGTTAGTTCCTACACTTAACATTGAACAGTTAGCAAGTGGGAGGGCGTATGGAGTTACAACATCTCGTCAGCGATGAGCAGCTCTTTTGGCATCTTTTGATTGCGTTGATGCTTGGGGCGATTGTTGGGACACAGCGTGGCTGGGTGATGCGCAATAATGCGGAAGGCACGCGCGTTGCAGGGATCCGAACCTTCTCTCTCGTAGCGGTACTCGGCGCGCTGGTCGCGATTTTAGGCAAAGTCTATTCCCCTTTGCTGCTGGGTTTTGCTTTTGTCGCCTTGGTGATTCTTGCTTGTGTGGCGTTTGTCGCGCAGCAAAAAAACAGCACCAGCATCAGTATTACCGGTGTGGTCAGCTTGCTGATGACCTTTGTTCTCGGCGCGCTCACGGTCTCGGGGTACGCTGTCTTGGCTGCGTCAGCGGCGGTGATTACGGCAGTGGTGCTTGATAACAAACGCGAACTGCACCAAGCCCTGCAACGTCTACAAGAGTACGAATTGGACGCGGCACTGCGGCTATTGATGATCTCCATCGTCTTATTGCCATTGCTACCAAATCAAACCTTTGGGCCTTGGAATGCGCTCAATCCATATGAAATTTGGTGGATGGTGGTGTTGATCGCAAGCATCTCTTTTGTGGGCTATTTTGCGATCAAAATTGGCGGTACCAAACGGGGTATCTTGTTCACTTCGCTATTTGCTGGATTGAGCTCATCGACGGCGCTGACATTGCAATTTTCTCATCTATCACGGGAACAGCCGCATTTGAGCGGTTTACTCGCTACGGGCATATTAGTCAGTTGTGGCACCATGTTTCCGCGTTTACTGATTGTGCTAAGCGTGATTAACCCCTTACTGGTCGAGCAAATCGCTTACCCAGCGTTAGTGACGATGGCAGCACTCTATCTGCCCGCATGGTGGATTTGGCGCCGCTGTCATATCGAGCCTGTCGAACCCAATAGCAAGCAAAGTAACCCACTTGCGTTGCAATCGGCCTTGGTGTTTGGTTTGGTGCTTGCGGGGATCATTTTACTGTCGCATGCCTTGACTGAGTGGTTTGGTGAGTCGGGTGTGCTGATCCTAGCGGGGATCTCTGGCATGACAGATGTCGATGCAATTTCTCTCGCGCTGGGCAGACAAAGCGTGACCATATTAAGCGTAGAGGTGGCATCGCTGGCGATCTTAATTGCGGCGGCGGTGAATACGTTAGTAAAAATGTCGATGGTGGCCATCATTGGTGGCCGGGCGCTATGGCACAAAGTGGTGCCGGTTATGAGCTCCGCCGTTATGCTCGGCGCCGTTATGTATGGCTTGCAATAATAGGGAAATAAAAAAGCCCTCCAGTAGTCGGAGGGCTTAAAAGAGTCTCGCAAGAGCGGTGATTACTTCTGCTCTTGGTCTGCTTGAATCGCTGTCAGCGCGATGGTGTAGACGATGTCATCAACCAAGGCACCACGAGATAGGTCGTTCACCGGCTTGCGCATACCTTGCAGCATTGGACCGATAGAAACAAGGTCAGCACTACGCTGTACCGCTTTGTACGTCGTGTTACCTGTGTTCAAGTCTGGGAAGACAAATACCGTTGCTTTACCTGCAACAGGCGAGTTCGGAGCTTTAGACGCTGCCACATTCTCCATGATCGCCGCGTCGTACTGTAGCGGACCGTCAATCACTAGATCAGGACGTTTTTCCTTAGCAATGCGTGTTGCTTCACGCACTTTATCGACGTCTGCACCTTTACCAGACTCACCGGTAGAGTAAGAGATCATCGCAACGCGAGGATCAATACCAAAGGCCGCAGCAGAGTCTGCAGATTGAATCGCGATTTCCGCCAATTGTTCCGCCGTTGGATCTGGGTTGATCGCACAGTCGCCGTAAACCAGTACTTGGTCTGGCAGTAGCATGAAGAACACAGACGAAACGATAGACGCATTCGGCGCAGTCTTAATGATTTGGAACGGAGGAACGATGGTGTTCGCCGTAGTGTGAACCGCACCTGAAACTAGGCCATCGACTTCGTTGTTTTCAAGCATCATGGTGCCAAGGAATACGGAGTCTTCAAGCTTCTCACGCGCAACCACTTCAGTCATGCCTTTCGCACCACGAAGCTCAACTAGACGAGCAACGTAGTTTTCACGGATAGCGCCTGAGTCGATGATCTGCACACCAGCGCCAAGCTCAACACCTTGCTGCTCCGCGACGCGGCGGATTTCAGCGGGGTTACCTAGCAACACACACTCAGCAATGCCGCGCTCTGCACAGATGGCAGCCGCTTTCACTGTACGTGGTTCGTCGCCTTCTGGAAGTACGATACGCTTGCCTGCTTTACGGGCCAGTTCAGTCAACTGGTAACGGAACGCGGGTGGACTTAGGCGACGTGATTTTTGCGTGCCTTCAGTCATAGACTCAATCCAGTTACCGTCGATGTGGCCAGCAACGTGTTCATTGATGAACTCGATACGCTCTTTATCATCTGCGGGAACTTCGATGCTGAAGCTTTGCAGGTTCAATGATGTTTGCCACGTGTTACCTTGTGCTTTAAAGATAGGTAGACCAGTGTCAAACGCTGGCTGACAGAGACCTGCGATTTCCTTAGGAATGTCGTAGCCGCCGGTCAGCAAAATAGCACCGATGTCGACGCCGTTCATTGCCGCCAGTGATGCGGCAACGATAACGTCAGGACGGTCTGCTGACGTCACAAGTAGTGAACCCGGTTTAAAGTGCTCGATCATGTTTGGCAAAGAGCGCGCACAGAAAGTGATGCTCTTAATGCGGCGAGTGTTGATGTCACCAGCGTTAATGATGTCTGCTTTTAGGTGCTCTGCCATGTCGATAGCGCGTGTCGCGATGAGATCGATGCTCCAAGGCACACAACCTAGTACACGGATAGGAGAAGTGTTGAAGATCTCCATCACTTTTAGCTCGCTTTGCTTCGCGCTGTCTGCGTCATCAAAGATCTCAGACAGATCAGGGCGAGTACGACCCGCTTCGTCAACCGGTGCGTTGAGCTTGTTGATGATCACGCCAGAGATGTTTTTGTTCTTAGTGCCACCAAAGTTTGAACACGCAACTTCAATACGCTCTTTCAGTTGCGCAGGGTTATCGGTACCCGGTGTGGCGACAAGCACGATTTCTGCGCCCAATGTGGCCGCGATTTCCGCGTTCACTTGGTTGGCAAATGGGTGCTTACGCGTTGGAACTAGACCTTCGACCAGGGTTACGTCTGCATCTTTGTTGATCTGGTTGTAACGTTCAACGACGGTTTCTAGCAACTCGTCCATGTTGTCGTTACCGATCAAGCTTTCCGCGACAGACATCGGCATTGGCTGGCCGATTTTCACATCGCTGTTACGGCCCACAATCGTCGAGGTGAGATCCGGTTGATCGCCACCGCTACGAGGTTGACAGATTGGCTTGTAGAAAGAAACTTTAACGCCTTTACGCTCCATAGCGCGAAGAACACCCATACTCACGCTGGTCAGACCGACGCCAGCACTGGTAGGGATAAGCATAATAGTACGAGACATTCGTAGAGTACCTTTAGCTATTAGGGGGAGTTAAGCACAGTGACATAAACGATAGAGAGGGAGAATGCCAGTTGTGCCCCTTGGTCATCACAGTTAGCTGTAATTGACCGACTTCAGTTAGAAAACCGGCTAGCACTTGGCTAGCCGGTGAATCTGATTAAAGACCTGCTAGGCGAGCAGTGTCTTCGGCAATGACAAGCTCTTCGTTGGTCGAAATCACCATTGCTGGGATGCGGCTGTCTGCAGTTGTGATGGTGCCTTCACCGCCAAAACGTGCTTTCAGGTTTGCTTCACCATCTACTTCGATACCGAATACGCCTAGACGGTTCAATACCATCTCACGGATTGGGCCAGAGTTTTCACCGATACCGCCAGTAAAGACGATCGCGTCTAGACGGCCTTCCAGTGTCGCAGTGTAACCCGCTACGTATTTCGCTAGGCGGTGACAGAATACGTCCATCGCACGCGTTGCTTCTTCTTTTTGACCGTAGTTGTCTTCAACGAAACGACAGTCAGACGTCACTTCAGTTAGACCTTGTAGGCCAGACTCTTTGGTTAGCATGGTGTTGATTTGCTCAACAGAGTAACCTAGTGCGTCGTGTAGGTGGAAGATGATTGCAGGGTCGATATCACCACAGCGTGTACCCATCACCAAACCTTCAAGCGGTGTTAGACCCATGGAGGTGTCTACTGATTTACCGTTCTTGATTGCACACACAGACGCGCCGTTACCTAGGTGACAGTTGATGATGTTCAACTCGTCAGCCGGTTTACCTAGACGCTCAGCTGCTTCGCGAGCGATGAATAGGTGTGATGTGCCGTGCATGCCGTAGCGACGGATACCGTGCTCTTTGTACAGGTTGTATGGCAGTGCGTATAGGTACGCTTCTTCAGGCATAGACTGGTGGAAAGCCGT
>NZ_JCBDGX010000189.1:0-14654 GCF_059834345.1 Vibrio sp. R11-SG3-ISO3-SZ | reverse complement strand
ATCAGTATTACCTACTGACACCGTTTTACCGAGCCTTTGCAGCTCATTTGAAACGTACTGACATAGCGTTGATTTAGATACGCCACCTTTCGTATTAAAGAAGATTATGTGTTTTTGAGTCATTGTAATTATCTCTAAAGAAGACATATCTTCATATTAGTACATACCAAAAGTAAACACAAATAGTAAACACAAAAAGTAAATACTATTGGTATTTACTTTTTACTCTTGAAGGTGTAACCTGTATGTATTGAATCAAATTAAAGAGAACACCATGGCAAACGTTGGATTAGCGCGAGTATCAACTAAAGAGCAAAGCTTGGAGGCTCAAATTAAGCAGTTAGAAAGCGAGGGGTGTATTCGAATATTCTCAGCCAAACAGAGCGGCAAGAGTGGGGAACACAAGAACACGCTTAACGAAATGATAGAATTTATCAGGGCAGGGGATACGGTCTTAGTGACTAAGCTCGACCGCCTAGGTCGATCACTCAATATCATTCTTGATACAATCAGACGCATACAAAAGAAAGGCGCTCAACTAAGAACGCTCGATGGACAAATCAATACCGAATCTGACGAAGCTATGCAAAAAGCAATGACTCAAATGATAGCTGTCTTTGCTGAACTTGAGCACTCAATTATTGTAGATCGCCTTCAAACGGGTCGACAGGTATCTGGAAAAAAAGGGGGACGGTCAAAGGTACTAACAAGCGAGCAAGTCGAAGAAGTTATTAATGCCCACAAAAAGGGCACTTCCATTCGACAACTTGCACTTCAGTACAATACGAGCAGACCAACTATTGGTCGAGTCGTGAAGGACACATACAACAAATAACAACAAGCACTCACTAAAAAACTAAAACTATAAAGGTGATGAAATGGACAGCAGTAAGCAGGAATTTGGTTTTTCACTCAAAAACAAAATCAACATACTAGAAGTAATTAACTCGCCAGAACCGAAGCTGGATTTTGTTATCGATGGATTACTTGCTGGGACAGTTGGTTCAATAATTGCTCCAGGCGCGACTGGTAAAAGCTACTTTGCGTTAAGCCTACTTTCAGACTTAACAACAGGAAACGACTCGCTCGGACTAGGCATTCAAGAAACGCAGCAGAAATGCATTTATTTGACTATAGAAGACCCAGTCGAGGTTCTAAAACACAGGATTCACAACCTAGGAAAGCATTTAGATAGTGCGGCACGAGAAAAAATAGCAGCAAGGTTACATATAGAAAGTCAGAGCGGGTCAATCCTACACCTTGTTGATCATGCTGGCGATTACGATATGGTTCTAGTTGAGCAAATGTGCGAGGCTTTCGCAGGAACAAGATTAGTGATCTTAGATACGCTGCGCCGCTTTCATGGCGGAAATGAGAATGACAGCGGACACATGTCGACACTTATCTCAACTTTTGAGTACATAGCAAAACGAAGCGGTGCCGCAATACTCTTTCTTCATCACACAAACAAAACCAGCACAATGAATGGCTCTGGTTTAGATCAGTCAGCATCCCGTGGCTCTGGTTCATTGACTGACAATATACGATGCCAAATCAATCTTTCAATAATGCCTCAGAAAATCGCAGACAAATACAAGCTCAGCGATAAAGAGCGCAGGCGTTTTGTACAAGTAGCAACACCAAAAGCTAACTACCAGGAAAACAATGGCGTCCATTGGTTGAAGCGAGTAGACGGTGGCATTCTAAAAAAGCACACTTTTGATAAACAGCCGATGCCAAGGGGGAAACGTGACAGACGTTAGTTTTCCTGCTGCGAGAAATCATCCTGTTTTACACGCAGCACCAACCTTTAGACCAGTCGCCAAGGGTAGAAGGCGAAAAGGCTTAGAGCGCACTTATGAAACACCTAACGGAACACTAATAACAAAAATGTTCCATGAGCTTGATGTAGCCGATCAGGATTTGCTTTTGTGCGTTCTGGCAATTGCTCGAAGTGAGCTGCACCGTGAGGCAGTAGATCAAGACGACAAGATACTTGAGGCTTTAAAGATAGATCTGAGGGGAGACTCTATCAATGGGAAGGAGGCTTTCACGCTCTTAGAGCTTCCAGCATTAAAAATATCACTAACAAGATATGAGTTACTCAAAGAACTTCAACGTTCTACATTGGGAGGCAAAGATTACAATTGGCTTATGTCAAGTTTAGGCAGACTAGCGTCTGTTAGCTTCGAATACGATGGTGCACGATGGTCTGGTTCCTTTAACCTGCTTTCTTATCGACTAAATAAAGATACTGAGCAGTATGATATTTTTATCAACCCTATCTCAGCGCACTCTGTTTGGTCTCAAAAAGCAAACTACATCTTTGTCCAGCGTAAGGAGAGACACTCGCTTGAACTTGGTGCGGCAAGGTTACTGCACAGCTATCTGAGCGGTGTGATTCGGATTGGTGAAACTCGGGTGTTGGCTATAGAAACGGTTATCAATGCCGTATTTGCTAATTATGATGACGCTATAAAGGCAAGCACATCGAGAAATCAGCAAAAGCAGATTGTCGATTCATGCAAAGAAATATCAATCAAACTAGACAAGTGGCAGTTAGAAGTTTTTGGTCGAGGCAAAAAAGCAAAAATTAAGGTATCTCGGACTAAGTAATAACAAAGTACTGGGATATCGAGGACAAAGTACTGGGATATCGAGGACAAAGCACTGGGATATCGAGGACAAACAAAACTAGGGAAAGTGACGTTATGTTACTAAAAATAAAGAGGTTTATTAGGTTTTTCTTTTAAGCCTCTATATATCTCTATAGATATCTATAAACGCTCTGCTTTGTTTATCGATAAATCGACAAAACAGAGCGCAAAAAAAGAGCGCTTTCACTGTCGTGAAAATGCCCAATAGTTTCCCATTCTAAATATCTTTATAAGCTTCGCTTTTCTCTGTACCCAATTTCTCTAAGCGCTTCACGGACTCTTTTCATACTAAGGTAGATTTTATCTGCCGCATCTTCGCTTAGTTCGCCTACGTTAGATATTGATGACTGTAACAGATCTAATTGCTCGCAAGAGAGTGCAATATTTTTGGAAAGGTGCGTTTTTTGAACATCTGCCTTGACCTTTGCAAACCACTTTAAGTATTGATTTACATCTTTCTCAGACAAGCACATGTCATTAATCATTGAGTCGCTCACGAAGTCGCTAGGCTCACCAAGAAGAAGGTCGTCTTTCTTAATTGATACCAATGGCTGATTAACGCTACGCTTTTTGTCTTTATCGTAGATTACTCGATAGAGCGCATAAGAGTGCTTTCTTGCTTTAAACATCATAGGCGATACTCGCTTATCCAATAGTTTTCCCCATAGACGCAGCGATGAATTGAATGTACAGCTCTTTCATTGTGTCTGAGAAGAAGATGTTAGCGAAAAACGGGACAGTGTAAAGAACAAGAAATATGAACGCAACTGCCAACAGCGTAGTAACAAACATTAAAAACAGCTCTTTGATGTTTAAAAATAAGGTCTTTAAGTGATTCATAATAACTGCTCCTTTTGGGGTCTCATAACCTACTCCTTTATAGTACCAAAAAACCAAAGCATGCGCCATTTTTTTATAAAAAAAGTGACGCATGCGTCTGTTTGTATGTGATTTCCGTCCATTTAATTGTGTTTATCTCATCAGCGCAAAGGGTTCGATCCAATTTAGGCACCGATAGGCACTAAATAAAAAACCTAGATAAAGAAATCGAACGAAGTGAATCAAACACTAGAACATTAACTACTTAATTTACAAAAATAAATTATTTATATATAAAATTCAGTATCTTAAGGTCACAGGCCCAAAACATGCTTGCGCATTTACGCTAGCATTGGTAGTATTTTATTAAGGGCTTAGACATCCCTTACGTCCATAATTTCATGCGAATAATTAGTGCTAAAATTGAATTTTAGCGCTTTTTTTTGTTTTTCGTGTAGCGCTATTCATGTAAAATAGAGTTATAAGGAAAGGATAAACGCATGAATAAAAACAATAATAAAGCGTTATCGGCAATTCTAGTTTTGGCACTATTTCTATCGCCAAGTACAGCACTAGCTGCTGATTCAACTGCACAAGCATTCATCGAACGAGTGCTAAATTACGAAATTAATCTTGACCCGATGGAAGGGAATGTTGACTACTTCCACCTATGGTTAAGCTACGTTTTTGGCACTTTCATCTTTGAACCATGGACTGGCGAAAGCGGCACGATCTCAATACTTTCATACACAATCGGTGTAGTGAATGTTGTTGCACTGATCTTTATTGCAGTCACAGGTGTCTACACCATGGTTGCAGGAGCACTAAATACC
Source organism: Vibrio sp. R11-SG3-ISO3-SZ (assembly GCF_059834345.1). NCBI lineage: Bacteria > Pseudomonadati > Pseudomonadota > Gammaproteobacteria > Vibrionales > Vibrionaceae > Vibrio > Vibrio sp. R11-SG3-ISO3-SZ. The sequence goes on along the minus strand of NZ_JCBDGX010000189.1, from coordinate 10,345 downwards.
GCTCACTCAGGAGAGGTGTTGGGTAAGGGGTGGTCTTCATTATGGCTACCTATCCGAACTTTCATGGGGGTAGGGCTTTTAATGCCAGTCCCAGGCATCGGAGGCGGCATATTGAGCCTTGTTCAGGTGTCGATGATCTGGCTAATTATATTTGGCTCAAATGCGGCTTCAGTGCTGTGGGAAGACACTTCCGAGCACCTTGCAAACGAGCCAATGCTAGAAATACCTGCAACAAATACCATTTTTACTCATCACAGCTCACTAGTTACCTCAATGCTTTGTCTTAACTATAAAGCAACACTAGCTAAAGCAAACAAAGGCGATGATGGCAAAAGAGGGGGTATTTATCACCTCGCAACAGTGAGGTATAGAGACATTGACTCAGTTGCAACAAATGGAATGCATCAAGAGCACAGTGCACCTATTCTGGCTAATATCACACAAAGTACGACATCAACATTCGACCAAAAGCTGTTAGATATCTCTCCTCTAACTACTTTTATAGCGGACGATAAGCGTGACATTATCGCAATTGAATTCGCTGAAGACTGCGGTTCATTAACAAACCTTGAAATCAAGTCAACCATCAAGGGAGTTGATTTGTTCGCTTCTGACACAACAAAAGCACTCATGACGGCTGCTCAAAATACAAAAGAGAAGTTTACTCGAAGTGTAATACCAAACGCTTTGCACTCAGCTTTCTCTCAAGCTCAAGAGATAATGCATCTTGATAACGGTAATGTTACGAGAGCAATCAACTCTCTGCATGACCAATATCGAGATCAAGGAGCATCAAGTGACAGCGTGTCAGAAGTCGTTGGTAAAATAGCTCACATTGCAGATTCATTTAGAAAATCCGCAATTTACCTTGATGACAACATAACCTTTCATCTAAAAAATGAACTCATCGAACAAGTAAATGACATTGAAAAAGAGTTAGCAAAAGAGATGTACTCCCAAGGAGGCTGGACTGGAGCAGGACTTTGGTTTACTCGAGTGTCGACTGGTAAGACTATGATCGATTCAACAAAGCTCGATCAGTCAATTACAGGGATTTCAAGTACATCGCTTTGCGAAGTCGACAAGGAGTTTATTTCATCAATCGTAACTTCACTACGAAAATGCAATACGATGAAAAGAGAGTACATAGCTTCTTTAGAAATACTATCAAACATTGTTGCTTACCAGAATGGAGCGGGGCTAATTCCTGGCGCAGACGCTTTGGAGCCACAGGGACGCTTTAATTCAATCAATAATCTTTTAGATGGATGTGCGATCGGTGGAAGTGATTGTACGCTCACTGATGGCAACTCAGGTGAAGCAACAACGGCTGTTGCTGTAGATCTTCTTAACGCCATTCTTTCTGGAACGGGGGATTCAGTTAATGGCGGTTTTATGTCAGTAGACGAACTGCAAAACCCATTTTCAACTTTGCAAAACCTTGGTAATCGCTCCAACTCGATAGCGAACTATCTTGTAGGAGCTGCCATCGGTATGTTCGTTCTTGAGGCTGGTGCGCAAGTTACTTCAGCAATCCCATTTTTAGGCGGTGTAGGTGTGGCAGCTGGTGCAATTGTTGGGGTTATGGCAAAAATTCTACTTCCAGTCATTGTCTACCTGTACTCGATCGGATTTACACTCTCCTATGTAGTCCCTTTCTTGCCAATAATAGCTTGGGTCAACATGACGGTTGGATACTTGATCACAGTAATTGAAGCAACTGTTGCCGCACCATTGGCTGCCGCTCAGATGATTCTTCCTGAAGGGGAAGGTATTTTGGGCACGAGACTAGAGCGCTCAATGCAGTTACTAATCACTGTATTACTCAAACCAATTTTAATGGTCATTGGATTACTCACAGTGCTTATGACTGCATCAATTGCATTCTCGATTTTTAATCGATTTTTCTGGGAATCAGCTGTATTAAACCTCACGGGGTCAGTGTTTGATATCTTTGCACTTATAGCTATTTACACAGCCACAGCTCTAGGCATCACTAAGCTAATGGTTAGCGTTATGTACACATTGCCTACACACATTTTGGAGTGGTTTGCGGCTGGCGTAGGAAACCGAGCATTTGGCGAGTCTGATGTGGCGGGAACGATGGAAAACATCACAGCTAACATGAAAGGTGAAACCAACAAAGTCGGATCAGCTGCGGCTGGTGTGGCTAGTAAAGGTTTCTCTAGGCTTGAAAGTAAAGGTGCTGAGGTTCGAGCCAAATTAGAAGACAACCGCTCAAAAGACAAAATTAGTAACGAATAACAATAACAATAAAGGAATTAATTATGAACAGACATTCAACAGCAGTTATTACAGCATCGGTTAGTGCTCTAGCTGTAGTTGCAGCTCATGGCTTCAGCCAAAGCAAGCAAGAAACTATCGATGAAGGCAAAGTCAGTGACATTCTATCGAAGTTAGACAAGAGCGATGATCATATCTACTCAAAGAGCTTGCTTTCAATGCTTGCTGAAGATGGCGAAGTTTCAGAAATCAATATTGATGAAGTTTTCGCTTCTTCTTCACTTCCTGACGCTGACGGTCGCATGGTTCCCATGGTCGATTTTCAGCTAGGCAATGCTACCAACAGTAGCATTTGCAACACCTGCAATGCGTGTCATGCAGATTGCCACAGCAGCCGATCTTGGCGCTAACACTTGCAATAAAAAAGACCCTTATAGGGTCTTTTTTATTGGATAAATTAAAGACGAAAACGTCCTGTATCTTTATCTTCTCTAATTCTAGTGATGTCATCAGGCAAAAACATCACTTCATCTATCAAGTGTATTTTAACAGAGTGAGTGTGCTCAACATACATTTTTAAAGAAAATGCTCCCAACAAATATGATGCGGATATAGTAAGAAGCAATGCCATCAAAATCATAACCTTATGACCAACACTTAACTTTTCTTTGTCAACGCGCTTTATAAAGGCTTTTGATGCATTCTTTATACTCCTCACCGACTCTTTCTCCGCATTCTTAGTGGCTGAAATAGACTTTACAACTTGAGCCTCTAGTTTTTTAACGTTTGACTCAACTGCTTTATAATCAGAGATTATCTTATTAATCTCTTGCAGCCCTTTGTTGTTTGACTGGATTTTATTAGTCGCCTCAGTGGCATTTTTTAACTCATCGGTTAGCTCTACAACCTCTAGAAATAAAACCTCTAATTGTTCACTAGTCATAGTTTTACCTCGCGCTTGTTAGTATGTCATGCGCAGGAGATATACTATTAATCATCAAATGCTGGGCAGCTCTTTTGTTGAACTCTTTCTTTAGTAGTTCTTTGCACTTTAAGTGGTTGCCTTCAGCTTTTTCATTTAAAGCCGCACTCTTGTAATCGATATCCTCAGCTAATTCAGTAACCAACTTCTTCTTAGTCATCGCATCTTTAAAAATTCGGCTATAGCTAAGTGTGACATAATGACGCTTATTAAAATCAGGTATAAAACTTTCTACATTTGCAAAAAAACTCTCATGCTGTTTTTCTAAAGAAGACTCGTTGTCATCCATAATGACAAAGTAAATGTCTGGGCAGTGCTCTACTAGTGCAGCGTAGGCTTTTAAAGCATTTACTTCCGCTGTTCTGTCGTGAGCAACTGGAATGACTACCCGCTCGATCTGATCGAACATTTGGTGCTCTGTCATAGCCTTGATGGTTGCAGTAAGACTATCCGCACCTACATCAATGACGAGGTTATCTAGTGTGTTTAAATGAACAAATAGCTCATCAAAGTCCTCTTTAGTTAGTGTGATGACATCTTCAAACTTATCGCGGTAAGTGCTTTGTGTCCGATTAAGTTCATCAATCTCTACTATTGTAGTTTGCTTGCTTTTTGGTGCTGCTATAACCTCTCTTGCGACCAAACTCTTACCGCAACCGCCCTTGCCGTTAAATACTAAAATTCTCATAATCAACTCCGTTATTATTATTGTTATTTGAATTGAATTTCACCATCGGTTAGTACCGAATTGGCACTTTTATTTATACTATTTTCGTGTTGCTTGCATAATTCTTCTGGTTGGGTTTGAAATGAGTCATCAGATTTATTTTCGAGAGCTTTTCTTTTTGAAAAGCCTAATCGCTCTTGACAATATGTTCTTAATGTTTGTTCATTTACCTTTAGTCCTAAGTGATCATAAAGCACCTTTGCAATGATTCTGTAAGACACACCCTTATCCTTAAATACTAGCAACTCCTCCTTTATCAAGTCTAGTTTTGCAGAGACCGTTTCCTTCTTAGTCTCCATGATTAATTCACCACTAACTACCTTATTTACAATATCTTTTAGTGTGTTTCTATTTTGCTCAATAGATTCGTCAGACGGTAGTTTTGTTTTCTTACCTTTCATAAGTACCACTTTATTGTTGTTTTTATTGTTTGCTTTAATTTAAGTATACCAACTTTAATAAGACGCAACAAACACTTGCAACCCCATAACTCTATAATGCTATTATAGAGTTATGGAGACCATAGGCACGTCAGCCATTGTAAACAAATTATTTTACGCTACGCTCCAAAAATTTATTAACAATGGCTCGTGCTTTAGGGTAAACCCTAAAAACCCATTTGTACCTTACCCGCTCCATGTCGGTACAATAATAAAAGGCATACGCATGAACAATAATAAAAACAAAAATGCAGTCATATCATTCCGTTGCACAGAAGAAGAATACTTAGATATTTTATTAAAAATATCTGATGAAAATGGAAAGCAAGTGATGAGCGCAGGAGCGTTCTCAAGAGCAGCAACATTGGCAGGACATGTCACCATTGTTGATAGCGAAGTTGAGCGCTACAAAGCCTACATATCTGGCAACATTGCGAACAACATGAACCAAATAGCTTATCGCCTAAACAGCGATAATCTGGCTGGCATTTTGTCTGAAAAAACCTACCTAGAAAGCCTCCATGAGTTGAAGAAAATTCGTGAAGAACTGACGACACTTTTAGATCCAGTAAGGTAAGGAAGCAAACATGTTAATTCGAATTAGTCAGAGCAGCAGTGGAATAGAACACTACTTTGAGACGGGCAAAAAAGCGGGTCGCGAACATCATCGAGACAACCTCGACAAGAGAGTCCATTTGAGCGGTGACTTAGATGCGTTTAGTCGGGCAACAAAGTACTCAAGAAAACACAAAGACTGGAAAAGCCATTACTGGCACATCACGGTGTCATTTGCAGCAGAGAACAATCAGATTGATGACCTAACGTTAAAAGCCATAAACGAGGAAATGATGGCTTATTACTTCTGTGCTCACGATACAAAGAACATCATACACGCAGCTGAGGTGCACAAGCCAATAATTCAATCATCACTCAACAGAGCAACAGGTGAGCACGAGCAACGTCTATTGCATTTCCACAATGCAATTGCAAAGTACGATCCTGTCACGGGTAATCAAATTAGAATGATTCCGTTCAACAAGAAAGCAGACAAATCATTCCAAAGTTACCTGTGTGAAAAGTATGGACTGGTAGACCCAGCCACTCGAAAAAGAGATGTTGCGTACTCTAAGCGCGACATCATTGCGAAATGGAAAGGCGATCCAGACACAGCAAAACAAACAAAGGTTTCAGATTTAAGAAAGCTATTCGCTCAACTTACTAGAGATGCTAAGACCATTAGCGAAGTAAGAGATATCGTCATGAGCACCGAATTAGCAACTAATGTTGTTTTCAAGAACCAAAAGTCTGGAAATAAGTATCTGCAAGTCAAAGTAGCAGGCGCTCGTAATATTAACCTTCGAGGCAAAGGCTTTGAGCACCTATCTGAACTTTACTATGGTACAGATAGCACTCTTAGCCGCACCAACAAACCAAGCGATGTCGATGCTCACGAGGCGCACAAAGAGTGGTGGTTAAAAGAACAAGCGAAGCGTTCACCACAGAAGAAATACGATCCATCGCCTGCTCGAAAAAAGTACGTCAATTACTACAAGACACACAGCTTAGAGCAGCGTATTTACTTTGTTATCTATCGCTCGAACATCAAAGAAAAGATGATCAACGGATACAAGATATTTGAGAACAATAATGAGCGTCATCTAGTGAACAACGACCTTGGTGTTAAAATTTTTGATAAACCAAATGAAGTTGCATTGAGGCTACCACGCGATAGAGAAGCAAGGGAGCGAGCTGTCCAGCTAGCCCTACAGATAGCAATCGACAAGGGATGGGATCTGGACAAACTTAATATCAGTGGCTCATTTGAGTTTAAGAAAGAAGTAGCCAAACAAATACAGAGCATCAAACAAGCCAACGGATTAAGTAACCAATTAAATAGTGAAACTAGCGGTGTAGACCTAATTCCTGAAAAAGAGGGGACTTTGAATGCTTTTGACCAGGCGATTAATGACATTGCAGATGCTTCACATAAAAAGCTGACAAAAGACGAGATCTCAAAACTGAAATCACAACTTAGTGCGCATAGAGTTCTCAATTACGCGGTACATAAATATGCCTTACTCGACAGGCACTTTGTCGTCACGGACGACAACAAAATCAAAGACACTCGAACCCGAGCTAAACCACGAAACGTTATCGATTTCATGACAAAAACGTGCAATGTAAAAATTGCAGATGCGATACCTGAATTAAACCAACTCTATGCTACACAGACAGCTGAGTTGCGCGCTGAGAGCGGAATACGCATAGAAGACACCAAACAACCAGCCCTACAGTCTGCTGAGGCCGTAAGAACCCCACTGGAGAATGCTAATGACAAAAACAAGAACAAAAACGAAAAAGAGAAGAGCGAGCCAGCAAAAAGAAGAGCATCACGAAGACGTGAAAGCTCAGAACTTGGGATGTAAAGGGAGTTATCACCCAACATTAGGTGTAGCTGTAATTGCTGCTGAAGAATACAAAAAAAGAGGGGGGTAGATACATACAGTAATACAGTATGTTACGAGCGCACTCAAAGAAAAGTGAGACCAAGATGCTGTTTATAAACACTATATTTCGGTAAGCGCCAGTTGATCGATTTGAGATTTTAGTCGATACTAAACGCCAGATGTGACAAAACCTGCTTTGGCGAGCAGGTTTTGTCGAAATACATACAGGTTTAGCGACCGTTTTAGTATGTTCTTTCATGATAGACATTTCATTTAAGAACTTCAAGTATGTAATTCATCGGCTTGTTTGGAATCAAGATGTTTTGGACAAGCGATGCATCCCGCTACCGATCAAGGGATACCTGAGGTAGTCAGCGAACGAATCAAACCCGAAATGACGTAATAGGTCACAATGCTACAGCTGCTAGGCATTGAGTAAGGCTAAATGATAATACGGTTTGATGTGTGCCACTGAGGTGGAAGTCTTGAAGCTCTGCAAATGAGATTGAGGCTCTAACGGCACAGCGTAGGGCAGCCCGAAAGGGAGAGAAAACCCATAAGGTTAAGCGCGAAATGAACCTGATACTGAATCAATTTTTATTGAAAATCGGTAGGGGTTCGGCGTAGCCGAAAGGGGGTTAGTGCTCTCCTCTTTACACTTAACTCTAGAACTCTTTTGCATTCTTCTTATTGAAGCTCCTTAACTTCATCTCTACGTCAATGAGCACTATGTTTTCAAAGTAACTTATGAATGTTGGGAAGTTATTGGTTCCTTTAAGGTAGTGCTTTTGAGCTTCAATAATCTCATTCTTAAGTAAATCCATCGCTTGATCGTCATACATAAAGTCATCTTGACTCTGTATGTTGTTTAACAGTGCCCAGAGTCGGATTGTTTGATTATTGATTGTTATAGATGTGCGATTTTGAGTTGCAGGGTGAGTATAAGAGATTTTCATGCGCGCCTCAGTAATGAGTTAATATTAACTCCACATTAAGGCGCGCTAAACTTCAAGTCAAGGTGGTTTTAGTCCACCTCCTTTTCTATTTCTACTGCGTTTTCAAAAATCTCATCTAGCAATACTGCATAGGCACGACCCTCAGTGCTATACAATTTCTTCAGCATCATCATATTCACAATCCAATCGAGCCTGCCTATTCCCAAAGTCGATTATTCTCATCGCATCCTGAGCAAATTTTGGTGTAATGCGCTCGTGTAAGAACAGCTCAGGATAGTAATGCTGTAACTTACTTGCCATCGTGTAACTGTAATTGTCTGCTTCGTGAGCAATAAAGAACACCATATCATCAAGAAAGCGAGGGGATATCGATATCAAAGTGTCGATATCCTCACTTCCAAACGACTCTCTGTGCTGATATTCGGAGTGTGGTATGGTTCCACCCTCTACAAAAAGACATAAGACTTCTTTGTTGTCTATGGCGAGATCTTCCTCACTCATGTACATCTCAACCATGTAGAAGTCTGGATGACTTTCTGGCCTGTATATAAAGCCAACTACGTGTTTTTTTGCATTGTGCAATTTTACGTGGTGACGTTTTGCGTATTCTAAAGCTTCTTTTATATTCATTATTATTCTCGCTCTATGTACGTTTGTTTTATGTAGGGAGTGTGCATGCACAAAACCAAAACCTTAGAGTTCTGGGCATTTCTGTGTAATATGCCCAAAACTGTTAAGTTGTGTGCATGCGGTTAGCGCCAAGATCGGCTACTGTGGCAATCTGCATGACACGCATTGCAGGTGTTGCAAATGCTACTGTTGGCAGCATTACCTAGCTGAAAATCGACCATGGGAACCATGCGACCGTCAGCGTCAGGAAGTGAAGAAGAAGCGAAAACTTCATCAATATTGATTTCTGAAACTTCGCCATCTTCAGCAAGCATTGAAAGCAAGCTCTTTGAGTAGATGTGCTCATCGCTCTTGTCTAACTTTGACAGAATGTCACTGACTTTGCCTTCATCGATAGTTTCTTGCTTGCTTTGGCTGAAGCCATGAGCTGCAACTACAGCTAGAGCACTAACTGATGCTGTAATGACTGCTGTTGAATGTCTGTTCATAATACTATCCTTCTTATTATTATTAGTATCTTTTAACTTATTGTAACACCAAGTGTTAGGGCTCTAGCCTGATGTCTTTTTGAGCAATCTAATAAATTGAGCTTTCGTTATTAGGTTGCTGACTGCTAGACGATAAAGATCTTCGTGTGATAAAGTAAACATATTAGATAACTCCGTTATTGTTATTTAATGAAAAACTCCGTGAGACCCTCTTTCGACCGCCATCGTTAGGGGGTTTTTGTTACTCCATTATAGTACATACTATTAGCATTTACTACTTGTAAATACTAATAAGGTTTACCATTGGTACTTACTTGTTTGAGTACCTTTCCTTAATGCAGTCTGCAAGCATGCCTGTGTTGTAAGTACCTTGCCATCCGTACACTGAATCAACAACGCCGCGCTCCCAAGATCCTGGTCTATCAAAGCCTGTTGAGATTGAGTAAGCTGCTTCTTTTAAGAGCAGTCGAACTCCTGGGGCAAAGTCGTTTTTTGATTTATCAAAAATCTCATCTTCGGTGTAGCGTTCTTCAATATGCAGACCGAAGGCTAGTGCTTCCAGCTGAGCAAACGTTACTTCATCTAACTCAATCACTAACTTTCTTGTTTTCGTTGTCATCATAGACTCCCCTGTGTGTTACTTGTTTTTTAGTTTATCTACTTCAGCTTTTACTAAATCAAGGTACAACTCTCTACTAGAGCGCTTACCAAGCTTCTTCATCATAAACTTAATTAGGGCATACTCGGCCACGTTGATTTTCATTGTGTGCATTCCAACACGAGGCATATCGATTACTTTTGACGAATCTGCAATTAGTTCAGCAAGCTCATCAAATGAGAGGTTATCAATCTCTGACTTTGCTTCTTTCCACGACCCAACGTGCTGCTTTCGATAATTTTCTTGGTATGCGTTTTGTTCATCTCTAAGTTGCCTCTTGGCTTCACCCATTGTAGTTATCGAATCTCGATTTATAGATGACTCGACAGGAGTTGGCAGAAAAGGTTTTTTCTTCTTGTTTAGCAAGCTCATAGAATCACCTCGTTAAGCAGTTTACTAATTTCACTTCTTGTCCTGGCTGTGTCTCTCCGCTCTGAAAAATCTTCTAGCAAAGGCATAAACCATTTTGTGTAAGAAAGCCCAAATTCTTCCAAGGCAAGCTTTCTATCCGCATGCGATTTCGCGTTCGGTCTAACTTGAGTAAACACAAACTTAGCACGGTCTTTTAGTTCCATTTCATTGAGCTTATGAAGCAAAAAAGGAACTTCATCTAAATCGTTTTTACCAGTCTTAATCGGCATCAAAATTTGGACGTTTGGCTCATCTGCTGCGGCTCGCAAAAGAGATACGTTATCTGAAGTAAATGCACCCGTCGTGTCGTACAGGCAGTATTCGGCATCATCATTCTCAATTGTCGTGACATGCACTTGCTG
>NZ_JCBDGX010000188.1:0-9900 GCF_059834345.1 Vibrio sp. R11-SG3-ISO3-SZ | reverse complement strand
GGAATACTCTTTCTTCGCATCGATACCGCCGATGCGAATTTTACCTAGGGGCGAGAAGAGGAGCGCTATCGCAAACACGACAAAGAAGTTTGTCGCCCACATGAAAAAGACATCAAAATCGGCAATGATACCGTTACGTAAACCATTTAGTGCGTCGCGCGCTGTTGCTGGTTCAACCACCAACAAAGAGACCAAACAGAGGATGACGAGTCCTGCGCTGATACCAAAAACGGGGTTGTGGATATCAAATCCCCACTTTTGAACGTTGTCTTGACCAACTTGATAGTCCGTCGTGTCGATACTGTATTTTTTAAATTCATTATCCATAAATTAGTTTTTAGCTCGCGCAGTATCTGTTTTGGTTCAACAGCACAAAGCGCAAAGCCGTCTCCTGATAATTTGAACACTAATTATAACTTACCGAAAGAAATTGTATCATTTACTAAAAAAACGAGCAATGATCACATAAAACCTATCAATTCCGGCTCAATATATGCATGTTTTATTTAGACAGCGAATCATTTTTCTCCATCAAACTTAGACCTCATTCAGTGTGGATATGTGACAAAACAATATGTCTCATAAATACACTCGCGCGCAATATATAGTGAGATCACAGAAAAACATAGCAAGATCACAAAAAAACAGATCTACGCCCCTCATATTTTTACTTTGGATGAGGGATGGCCCAATTGACTGTTCTACACTTTGCCTTCATCCGATCAACATTCCACACCACAATTCGTGAAGCATGAACAAAATTACCCTTTACCAAGTCTTTACTCGCCTTTTTGGCAATATCTGTACCGCCAACGTTCCTTGGGGAACTCGCGAGCAAAATGGTGTTGGCAAATTCAGCGATTTTACGCCTCGCGCACTAGAGGCCATTCGAGATCTCGGCATCTCCCATATTTGGTATACCGGTGTGCCGCACCATGCGCGGGTCACCGACGATTCGCAATGTGGAATACGCAGTGATCATCCCAGTATCGTCAAGGGCAGAGCAGGGTCGCCCTATGCCGTGAAGGACTATTACAGCGTCAATCCCGACCTTGCGGACAATCCAGAACACAGGAATCAAGAGTTTGAGGCGTTGATTGCGCGCACCCATAAAGCGGGGCTTAAAGTGATCATCGACATAGTCCCGAACCATGTCGCGCGGGTCTACCAAGGAGAATATAACCCGCCTGGCGTGCGCGATTTTGGCGCTGACGATGACACCTCAGTAATCTATCATCGTGACAATAATTTCTATTACCTGTCCGGCGAACACTTCTCAGTGCCTGACGAATTGGCGACGAATCCCCCGCTCGGGGGAGAATCTCACCCCGCATTAGAAGAAGCGTACGTTGAGTACCCAGCCAAATGGACCGGCAACGGTTCACGCTTGGCTCAGCCCAACGCCGACGACTGGTATGAAACGGTAAAAATCAATTATGGGGTAAGGCCCGACGGTAGCCACGATTTTGCCTCTCTGCCTCCGCACTATCGCCATTTAGATTGCGGCGAACACCTGCATTTTTGGCAATCGCAAAATGTGCCGGACTCTTGGACGAAATTTCGTGATATCGCGCTTTACTGGCTAGACAAAGGCGTCGACGGGTTTCGATTTGATATGGCCGAGATGGTACCGGTCGAGTTTTGGAGCTACCTCAACGCACACATTAAGCACACCAACTCCGACGCGATAGTGATTGCCGAGGTGTACCAACCCGATCGTTATCGTGATTACATCCAACTGGGCAAGATGGACTACCTCTACGACAAGGTGGATCTGTATGATCACCTGATTAAGGTCACCCAAGGATGCGCTTCCACCAGCGAGATAGGCCGCATTGAATACCAACTGCGCGATATTGAGCATCATATGCTCAAATTTATGGAGAACCATGACGAGCAACGTCTCGCTTCACCCGCGTGTTGCGCTTCGGGTGAAAACGCCATACCGGCCATGTTAGTCTCGGCGTGCCTATCGAGCGCGCCGACCATGATCTATTTCGGCCAAGAAGTTGCAGAACCCGGCGCTGAAATGGCCGGCTATGGCCAGCCGTCTCGAACCTCTATTTTTGACTACGTTGGTGTCCCTCATCACCAACGCTGGATGAATAACGGCCAGTTTGATGGCGGCCAACTCACCGAGCAAGAACGCACACTGCGTCACTTCTACCAAAGGCTGCTTAACTTAACGTTAAACAGCCCTGCGCTGTGTGGCAACTACCATGACCTTTATGCCGACAACCACCTAGCTTTTGGTGATGGCGCAGATTACCTCTACGCCTTCGCGCGCTCTTGCTCGACGCAAACCTTGATCATCGCCACCAATTTTAGCCAAACGCAGTCTCATGAGGTGACGTTAACGTTAAACGAAGCGCTCATCGCCCAATGGCAACTCACTGAGGGGACCTACGCCTTGACCAACTGCCTAAGCGGCGACACACACCAACTGCAGGTCAAAAATGGGATTGGCCGAGCCACCCTGAATTTTACGCCACTGTGCACCTTTTACTTGGAACTAGGGGAAACACTATGACGCTGCCATATCTTTTTCATGGCCAATCTCGCGATTGGGTCACGCTAGATGAGACCAAACCTATCCTCACCGTGCGTTTAGCGACGGAAAACTGCATTCACTTTGATAAGGTTCTCGTGCGCCATGAACCCGACAACGAAGAGTATTTGGTGGCCATGACCCGCGTCGACGAGACGCCCTATTTGGATATCTGGTCGGCCAGTTTCCCACTCAATCAAGATCGCGCCATCACGCACTATGTCTTCAAGCTGCTGAGCAACCAGCGTCAGTACTGGCTCGATGGCCGGCAAGTGAGCACCCGTATGCCGGGTAAAGAGACGCACTTTAAGTACAATCGCGAACATCAGCCACCTAAGTGGGTCAGTCAACAAGTGTTTTACCAAATTTTCCCTGATCGCTTTTGCAACGGTAAGCCCGAGTTAAGCGTGAAAGGGGGCGAGTATTTGGTGTCTCGTGGTACTAAGCCTGTCACCTGTAAACGCTGGGGCGAACCCGTCGATTTGGAGGGAAATGGTGGCTGCGAATTTTATGGCGGCGATCTCTACGGCGTTGAAAGTAAACTCGATTACTTACAATCACTGGGTGTGACGGCGCTCTACCTTAATCCGATTTTTACCGCACCCAGCAACCATAAGTACGACACTGCAGATTATCGCAACGTCGACCCCCACCTTGGCAGCAACGCCCATTTTGCTCAATTATGTGAGCAATTACGCTCGCGAAACATGCGCATCATGTTGGACGCCGTCTTCAATCACACCTCCACCGAGCACCCGTGGTTTAACTTGCAAGGCTGGCATGACACCCTAGGCGCGTATCAATCGGTGAACTCACCTTACCGCGATTACTACTTGTTTAAAGATGAGGGCCAAGATTACATCGGTTGGAAGGGCATACAATCTCTGCCTGTGCTCAATTTTGACAACCCAGAGGTAAGAGAATACCTCTATCAAGGGGACGATGCGGTGGTCAAGCATTGGCTAAAGCCACCCTACTCCATTGATGCTTGGCGATTTGATGTGATTCATATGCTAGGCGAAGGAGAAGGGGCAAAGAACAACGCGCACTACGTCAAAGCTTTTCGTGACGCCGCCAAGCAAGTCAACCCGGATTGCTACGTACTGGGTGAGCACTTCTTTGAAGCGACTCAATGGCTGCAAGGCGATCAAGAAGATGGCGCAATGAACTACTATGGGTTTGCACACCCACTCAGAGCGCTGCTGACAGGCTTAGACATCGCGTTTGACCCAATCGACATCAATGTCAGCGAGTTTTTGGATTGGCAAGCCGAGGCGAGAGCGAAGCTGCCGTGGGCCAATCAATTGGCACAGTTGAATCAGCTCGACAGCCACGATACTGCGCGCTTTATTGAACTAGTCAAAGAGGAACCCGAAAAATACGCCTTGGCTGCCACGCTGCTATTCAGCTATGTCGGCGTACCTTGTGTCTATTACGGCAGTGAATTGGCACTCGAAGGCAGTCATGACCCCGATAATCGCCGCTGCATGCCGTGGGATAAGGTGGACGCTAACCCCACCTTGGCTCTGTTTCAGGCATTGATCGCCTTGCGCAAACAACACCCTGCGCTGCAATACGGTGATTACGTCCCTCTGGTACACGACGACAACAGCTTTGTGTTTGCGCGTACCCTAGGCGATGAAGTGATTGTTGCCGCCTTTAACGTCAGCAACCAAAACCAAATCGTCTCTATTCCACTGTGGAAGCTCACCAAGCCGGTGTTTGTGTTGACCGACTTACTCGACAAGCACGCCCTCCCCGTCAAAGGAGAATCCATGCAGATTACCCTACCAGCGATGGGCGCGCGCTTGCTTGGTGGCTAAATTGTAATTCAACCAGGCGCTGATAGAGCTCACATGACTCGAGCAGCGCCGCATGGCTGCCTTGGTCAACTAACTGGCCCCCGTCGAGTACGGCAATACTGTCCGCGTGTTGAATGGTCGATAGACGATGCGCAATGATCAACGTCGTGCGGCCTTGCATCAGTTGCTCAAGCGCCTGCTGAACGTGATGTTCACTTTCACTGTCGAGTGCACTGGTGGCCTCATCGAGCAGTAATATCGCGGGATCTTTCAGAATCGCTCGCGCAATCGCAATGCGCTGCCTTTGACCACCGGACAAACGCACACCGCGCTCGCCGAGAAAACTGTGGTAACCGTCAGGCAGCGCCATAATGAACTCGTGCGCATGGGCTTTTTTCGCCGCCCGCATCACCTCTTCATCACTCGCGTCTGGACGACCATAACGAATATTATGCATCACATCTTGGCTAAACAGGGTTGGCTGTTGGGGAACCAGCGCCATATACTCGCGCAGTTGACTCGGTTCAAACAGCTTCACATCACGCCCTGCGATGCGCACCTGACCAGATTGTGGGTCATAAAAGCGTTGTAGCAGTTCAAACAGCGTGGTTTTTCCTGCGCCTGACGGACCAACAAGCGCCAGCACTTGACCATCTGCGACCTTAAGCGAGAGGTTATCGATTGCCGCCACATCTGGCCGCGATGGGTAGTGAAACGTCACCTGCTCCAGTTGGACGCTCGCTCCTTGGATTGGGCTGTCGCTCCTGGCCTCACTCGGCCCCACAATATCACTTTGCACTTGAAGAATGTCGACCAAACGCTCTGTTGCCCCCGCCGCGCGTTGCAGCTCGCCCATGACCTCAGACAATGTGCCTAACGAGGAGGCGACCATAATGGCGTAGAACACGAACGCGCCCAAATCGCCCGCCGACATGGTGCCATGAATCACATCTCTTCCGCCGACCCAAAGCATTCCAGCAATCGCAGTAAAGACGATCACAATCACTCCGGAAATCAATATGGCGCGCTGCTTCACTCGCTGACGGCCAACGTCGTAGGCCTTTTCAACTTCAGTGGCAAAGGCCGCACGCTCAAACGCCTCACGGGAATAACTTTGCACCGTTTTAATCTGTTCAACCGCTTCGCCGGCGTAACTGCCGACATCCGCCATCGAGTCTTGGCTACGTCGTGATAAAGCGCGAACTTTACGGCCATAAAAAAGAATCGGGACCAACACAAACGGCACGGACGCCAGCACCACCAAAGTTAATTTCACATTGGTGGCAAACAGCATCACTATCGCACCTAAACACATGAGTGCGCTGCGCATCGCCATGGAGAAAGAGGATCCAATGATACTTTGCAACAAGGTAGTATCGGTGGTGAGGCGTGACATGATCTCGCCGCTGCTGTTGGTTTCAAAGTAACTGGGGTGCAAAGAAATCACATGATTAAACACCGCGAGGCGTATATCCGCACTGACGCGTTCCCCCACCGATGAAACCAAATAAAAGCGAAAGAAGGTGCCCACCGCAATCATGATGGTGACCGCCACGATATAAAGGATCGCTTGCTCAAGCTCCGCCAATGACTGCTGTGAAAAACCATTGTCGATAAGCATGCGTACCCCTTGACCCACCGAAAGCGTCAACGAGGCAGTCGTCACCAACGCAATCAACGCGCCGATGACCTGCCAGCGATAAGGACGCACAAAAGCCAGTAACTCGAATAAAATCGCTAAGCTTTTACGTGATTGGGCACTTGGTGTTGCCGAAGATGTCTGATTTTGCTGATTGGTGGATGCTCGTCCCATCAAATGGTCTCTTTTTCCGTCGTGATGACGCTAGGCTATTGAACAGCTTCGAGACTACCACCTCACACACTAGGATGCACCCATTGGCTTTATCAATAAAAGAGGAATGAACGCATCGACACCGCGCCCAGTTCAATGCCACCTGTGATAGAGAAAAGCCGATCTTGTTCATCCGACGCTCCCGCAACCGTTAGCGCAGGCACATAGTGCTCAAGCGTTGGATTCGCTTGATAAAGCAGAGAACCCAGCTCACGTGTATCCGCCAAGGATGAAAAGCGTCGCGTTTGCAGCGCCTGACCGACTTTATCATCGAACTCTAGCGCCCAATCATGAACATGACCGTCTAAATCCAGAGCGCGTAGGTTGTGCACCACATTGCCAGAGCCGAGAATTAAGACGCCACGGTGGCGAAGTTCACGCAATGTTTTACCGAGATTGAGATGCCAGTCGAGCGGCTTCGTAACATCAATCGACATCTGGAACACAGGAACGTTGGCCTCTGGGTAAAGAGATTTCAGCAGCGCCCACGCGCCGTGATCAAGCCCCCACGTCTCATCTTCATGGGCGTTGATGTGGTCAAGTAACTGCACCACTTCTCGCGCGAGCCTTGGTGCCCCGGGGGCCGGATATTGCTCTTCATACAGGGCCTTGGGAAAGCCGTAAAAATCATGAATGGTGCGAGGCTGCGCAGAAACATCGACCAGGGTCGAGCCTTGACTCATCCAATGAGCAGACAGCACCAAGATCGCTTGAGGAGTAGGTAAACTGGCGCCCAGTTCCATCCACGAACGACTGTAGCGATTGTCTTCAATGATATTCATCGGTGAGCCATGACCCAGGAAGATCACTGGCATGCGTTCGGATGCGCTCAATGAGCGTTTTAGTTGTTGATAAGTCACGTTGGTCATTGTTGTGCCTCATAGTATTCGCTGGAGATGCTCCCTTGTAAGTAGGAGCGGATGAACTCAGTATGCGCAAAATAAATAATGAACACTATGTAGATTATGTGGAATAATTATCTATATTTTGTTCGCAATTTCATTCGCAAGAATGTTCCCCATTTCGATTGTTCTTAGGAGGATACCCGTGGATAAAATGGATGGACTTAGAGCCTTTGTCGCCACCGCGCAAACGGGATCGTTTACCGCAGCGGCGCAAAGGCTTGGCATCTCTAACCGACTCACCTCCAAATATGTGGCTCAATTGGAAGCGCAGGTCGGCGCCCGCCTGTTGCAACGCACGACACGCAATGTCAGTGTCACCAGTGCGGGGTTGCGCCTACTCGAGCAAGCGCCACGTCTTCTCACCGAATTTGACGAACTGTTCGAGCAAGTCGGTCGCAGTCATCAACAACTCTCTGGGCCACTCAAAATCTCCGCCCCCATCACCTTTGGTGAACTCTACCTGCAAGATCTACTGCGCCGCTTTGCCTTGCTTCATCCAGAGATTGAACTCGACCTGCGCTTAACCGATGATTTCGTTGATCTAGCGATGGAGGGATTTGATCTTGCTTTTCGCATCGGCCTGCCCGACAACGCTTCTGTTCGTGGCCGTAAGTTAGGCATTATTCACAGCCAGTTAGTGGCCTCTGCGGAGTATTTGGCCGCCCACGGCACGCCGATTAGCATCGACGATTTAGCGCAACATCGGTTGATTATTGATACCAATCGGCAAGGTTACCAACGTTGGACCTTTACGCGAGAGGGCGTCCAGAGTGACTTCAAACCGCGCAGCCAACTTAAAGTCAACAGTGCGCGCGTGGCAAAAGAGTGGGCAGAGCAAGGGATGGGTATCGCTTTGTGCCCCGATTTTGTCACTCACGATGGCATCAAAAGAGGGCGTTTAGTTCGGGTACTGGACGATTACGATCTCGGCACACGTTCGATGTACGCCATCTATCTAGCCGGGCATGAAATTCCACGTAAAGTCCGAGCGCTGATTGATTTTGCCCATCAAGAACTGTCATCCACAATCTAACCTATCTACCCAGCAAGGCTTGGCGTATGATGCGAGGCTATTGCGAATAATAATGAGAAGTCAGCTCAAGCTCCCCTTGAGCCATTTACTGCTATGAACGTCACTACGCCAACCCACCTTATCCCCGTTGGGGTTCGATTTATGCTCTTGTCTGCACTGGGCTTTGCTCTGATGTCGGCAAGCGTCAAATACGTCAGTGAGCACGGTATTCCTGTGTTTGAGATTGTTGCAGCGAGGGCATTGGTGTCTCTCATCATCAGCTATCTGGATGTGAAGCGTAAGCGCCTCTCGGTATGGGGACACAATCGTAAATTGCTCCTCGTTCGCGGCGCCGTGGGCACCTTCGCGTTGATGTGTGTCTACTATTCGGTCACCACGCTGCCCCTTGCGGAAGCGACCATCTTGCAATACGTGCACCCGGTGTTCACCGCGCTGCTTGGCGTGCTGTTTTTAAAGGAGCGCATTCAAAGCGCCACCTTAGTGTGCATCGCTCTCTGTTTAACCGGGCTTGCCGTGATGATGCAACCCAACTTCAGTGACAGTGTTCACCATGAACTGCCTCCACTTAGTGTGATGCTCGCGCTCGGTGGCGCGTTTGGCAGTTCGATTGCTTACGTCATCGTTCGTAAATTGAGCCAAACCGAAGACAGTTCAGTGATCATTTTCTATTTCCCGTTGGTCGCCCTACCTACCTCTTTGCTGCTGATGGGCGATAACGTCGTTTGGCCAAGCTTGCCAATGCTGTGCATGTTGGTGCTGGTGGGCATTTTCACCCAAATTGGCCAATACGGTTTGACGAAAGCGATGCAAACCCAAGAAGCAGGCAAAGCCTCGGCGTACTCTTACGTGCAAATCGTCTTTTCTACCCTAATTGGTGTTTGGGTCTTTAATGAAGTGCCATCGCTTTGGACCTACCTAGGCGGCACATTGATCATTACTGGCGCTTTGATCAATGTGTTTGGACGGAAAATGCTGCCACCTCTTCGTAAAAGAAATGGGGCAACACGGGCGAAATAGCCGATTCATCGAGGCGAACCTTAAGGTCAACGGCGACGAGAGCGCCGTTGACCCAGCGCCCCCCATCACGCGCTCGGCGCGTGACACTCGGGTTCTGCTTTGTGACTCATCATTTCAAACACCACCAGCAACAAGGCGGCAGTGATGGCCCCCGCCAAACAGAGATATAACGCGCTGTAATAGTTATACAGCTCGGCGACCACACCCACCGCGAGGCTCGAAACAAGGGTACTGATGTTCAGCATGTTGGAAAACAGCGTCGATGCGGTGCCAAGGCGATCCTTCATCATGTCTTGCAATGCGACCATACCTAAGGTCGCGCATATCCCAATAAAGAAACCATTCAGCAATTGAGCAAACAACATCACGCTAAATTGGGTTTCTACGAGCATCACCAAATAGAACAGCGCACCAGAGACAACCGCGGTCGTCATCACCCTCGTGGTGCCAAACTTGTCCGCCATACGGCCGGCGGCCAGCATCACCGGAATCTCAAAGGCGGCGGCAGCCCCAAATAACAGCCCAAGCCAGCTGGCATCGACCACTAACTCTTGAGAGAGGTAAAGCGGAATACTGATGATGTAGAGGTTATTCGCTGAAAAAGCGCACACCACGATCACGCAGTACAACAGCACACGTTTACCCAGAGGTTTATTGACGCGACTTGCTGAGCGATCCTCTTGCGTCACCACATGCGAGGGGAAGGTGCTGTTCATGCCACCTGTTGAGTAGTGATTAACCTT
>NZ_JCBDGX010000187.1:0-34398 GCF_059834345.1 Vibrio sp. R11-SG3-ISO3-SZ | reverse complement strand
ACCTTACGCTGTGGCGGTACGGAGAGTATCGAGTTTTGGACTCAACTAGGGCTTGACTACCAATGGGCAAAGCGTGCGATTCAAATGTTTGGTCGTAACTCGGTCTCCGGTACGTACGGCTATTTTAAAAACAACGCCTTATGTGGCGGTGACTTTAAAAATAACGTTAATGAGCAGCCGGGCTCGGCATCGGTTGTTCAATCGGTATCCTCGGCGATCAATACGATTGGCTACTCTGGCGTGGGCTATCAAGTCTCAGGTGTGAAGCTGCTGCCGATTGCCAAAGAGGGTGAAGATTACATTGCGCCGAGTTATCAAAATATTTTGACTGGTCGCTATCCTTTGTCGCGCTACCTGTATGTGTACGTCAACAAGCATCCTGACAAACCGCTGCCTCCTATCGAGCGAGAGTTCATTCGCTTTATTTACTCCAAACAGGGGCAAGCTTTGGTGAGCAAAGATGGTTATGTCCCTCTATCGCCTGAAATCGCGCAGCAGGAACTAGAAAAAGTCGGCCTTTCTCTACGTAATTAAAATGACGAAGACGTTGTCATCATAAGGTTAAACAAACGCCGCGTTCACTTGTAACGCGGCGTTTTTTCGTTTGATGATAGAGGCTGAGTCTAAAAGGTCAGTTCCCAGCCCACATTGTTCCAGTATTCTTGCTCGCAAAGCAGATCGGCATGGAGCAGTTTGTTGTGTTCCAACCACTGGGCTTCATCACAGTTCAAGGTCCAACTGTCGCCATCGACTTTCAGTGTCAGGGCTGGCAGAGGGTCATCGTTACGCTGACCGTTGAGCAAGATGGCGAGGCGCAGAATACGAATTAAACTGATGACGTGCTTTTTCTTAAACAGCGAAAACTCTTCCATTTCATTGAGCTTTAACGCTTTGCGCTGAAAGCGCGCTAACATGGCGAGAATGGTTTGCTGCTCTCGGTTAAAGCCGGGCATGTAGGTATGCTTGAGAATGTAAGCCGAATGGCGGTGGAAGGCTTGTAAGCTGATGCTAAGCCCTACTTCATGCAATAACGCGCTCCATTCGAGCAAATCAAACAGCTCAGAGTGTTTGTTAATGCCAAGCGCTTGGTGGGTTTGATCCAAAAACTCGCGGGCATGGCCTTTGACTTTGGCCGCATGCTCTAGATCGACCAGATGTTTACTGGCAAGGTTTTCCGTGGTGCGCATGCGGATGTCGGAGCGCTTAAAGCGCGATTCCATTTCGTAGAGTAAGCCTTCTCGCAGTGCGCCCTCTGAAAAGTGCATTTCGTTGATTTTGAAATCTTTGAAAATGGCGGCAAGGATCGCCACACCCGCCGCAAACACAGGCTGACGTTCCGGTGTGAGGCCGGTGAGGTTGATGTCATCAATCGTCTCCCACTCACAAAGCCTATCGATGACCTTATCGAGTCGTTTGCTGTCGATAATACCATCTTCAAAGCCCATTCCGACCAGTACATCACGAATGGCCTTAATGGTCCCTGAGGAGCCAAACGCGACTTCCCAACCTTTTTTGCGATATTGATGGGCAATGGACTCCAACTTTTGCTCCGCCGCTAAGGTCGCTTTGGCAAAGTTCTTCTTCGACAGTTTGTTGTTTTTGAAATAGTGCTTGGTAAAGCTGACGCACCCCATCTGTTTACTGTTAACTAGATGCGGTTCGAAGCCTTGCCCTATGATCATTTCGGTACTGCCACCGCCAATGTCTACCACCAATTTGGAGTCAGACGCCGGTTGC
This sequence comes from Vibrio sp. R11-SG3-ISO3-SZ, assembly GCF_059834345.1. NCBI lineage: Bacteria > Pseudomonadati > Pseudomonadota > Gammaproteobacteria > Vibrionales > Vibrionaceae > Vibrio > Vibrio sp. R11-SG3-ISO3-SZ. Next base: position 32,661 of record NZ_JCBDGX010000187.1, on the reverse strand, counting down.
GTGTGGGCAACCCCCAGATAAATTAGGCGTGCTTCTTCAATGCCGGGGATGATCTCGATGGGAAAGGGCAGCACGTCACGGGCTCGCTGCAAAAAGATATGCGCGTTGTTGGCTTGACGTAGGGTGTGCGTTGCGGCGATACGCACATTGCTCTCCTCAAACCCTTGCAGTCGCTCAGCGAAGATGGTCAAACATTCTAAGCCACGTTCAATGGCGGCGTTGTCTAAATTTTTTTGTGCATCTAACCCAGCTGCGAGACGGACTCGCTGCTTGTGTCGACTTACCAGTTGCAAGTCTTGGTCTACAACTTTGGCGACCACCATGTGGAAGCTGTTTGAGCCAAGGTCAATCGCGGCAACATCACGAATTTCCGGTGTTTGGGTCATGAGTGATTGAAAGCTCTTTCTGTTTCTTTGTCTGTTTTTCTACATTCTTAAGATAGTCGTAAATGGCAATCTGTGAGCGAATTTTCTTTCGGTTTCCGCGTGGCACATAGGTATTGCTCATCTCTTTGTCTATCCACCTCGCCTTTACTGTATCGGTAAAGTGGATGTTGATGATATCGATAATGCGCTGTTTAAGACGTTCGTCACGCACTGGAGCACCGACTTCGATCCGATAGTCGATATTCCGTGTCATCCAATCTGCCGACGAGATATACACTTTGGGGTCACCATCATTGTGCGTGATAAGAACACGCGGGTGTTCCAAGAATCGGTCGACAATGCTGATGATTTTGATGTTGTCGCTTACGCCATCAATACCCGGTACCAAGGAGCACATGCCACGAATGATCATCTTTATCTCTACGCCAGCGCTGCTCGCGCCGTAGAGTTTATTTGCCAGTCCGCGATCGACTAGGTTATTGACTTTAAGAGTAATGGCGGCCTTTTTACCCTCTTTCGCATTGGCAATTTCTGCGTCGATGAGGCGATAGAGCTGCTTGCGAGAGTTTTGTGGTGAGACAATTAGGTGATTGAAGCGCACCGGACGATACGGGTTCTCAATGTAGCCAAACACATTGCGCACTTCGTTGGTGAGCTCAGGGTCTGCGGTGAGAAGCGAGAAGTCCGTATAGATACGGGCGGTTTTTTCATGGAAGTTGCCGGTGCCGATGTGCGCATAGCGGACGATGTCGTCATCTTCGCGGCGTGTAATCAAGAGCAATTTAGAGTGGATTTTTAATCCGGGCGCGCCAAAAATAACATGCACGCCGGCTTCGGTCAGAATCCGCGACCACTCAATGTTGGCTTCTTCATCAAATCGAGCCTGAAGCTCTACAATCACTGTGACACTTTTGCCATTGTGCACCGCATCGATAATCGAGTTCATCAGGCGCGAATCTTTGGCAACGCGATAAATATTGATCTTGATGCTCAGTACTTTCGGGTCGAACGATGCCTGCCTCACCATTTCGCTGATGTGCTCAAAGGTGTGATAGGGGTAATAGAGCAAGATATCTTGCGCTTTGATGGCATCAAAGGCGTTGGCATACCCGTCGAAATCAGCACATTTCATCGGCGGTAATGGTTTGTTTTCGAGGTAGTCACGGCCCACATTGGGAAAACCAATAAAGTCTTTAAAGTTGTGGTAGCGACCACCTGGGATCAAACTGTCGTAGTTGGATATTTTCAGCTTATCGCACAGAAAACTCAGCATTTCGGTCGGCATGTCACGTTCATAGACAAAGCGAACCGGCATCGCGGTTAAGCGCTGACTGACCCCCTCAGACATTTGCTCAAGAAGGCTGTGCTCGACTTCGTGACTGAGGTCGTATTCGGCGTCACGCGTCATTTTCATCGCGTAGCCGTTTAGCTCGTCATACTCAAAAAAGCCACTGAAGAGTTCATCCAAACAGTATCGGATGATGTTATCGAGAAGAATGATGGTTTTGCGCCGTTTGCCTTTTTGTTCTGGCACCATGACAAAGCGAGGCAAGTGGTCGGTGGGGATCTCTATCAAGGCATATTGATTGTGTTCGCCTTTGCGTAAGTCGACAGCGATGTAGGCGTATTCATCTTTTAGGAATTGCAGCACATCGATGTCGTCACGCATCAAAAGCGGGGTGATATGCGGAACCACTTCATTGCGAAAATATTTTTTTATCCACTTTTGTTGTGCGTCACTGAGCTGAGTTTCGTTGACTAAAAAAATCCGCCGACGCGCCATTTCGCGGATCAGCTCAGAGTAGAGCTCATCAAATTTATCATTCAGTTTGAGCGCTTTGCTCTGCATTTTACTCAGCAGGTGTTTGGGGTTGTCACTGCCTCCACGCTCTTGATTGATTAAAATTCGACGTTTGACATCGGAAAATCGAACTTTATAAAACTCGTCCAAGTTGTTGGAAAATATGCCTAAAAATCGAATTCTTTCGATGAGTGGCACTTCTTTATCTGCCGCTTCTTGGAGTACGCGTTCATTAAACGACAGCCAACTTAGCTCTTTTTCGATATACAGTTTTTCAGCACTCATAACCCAACCTTTGCAACGTGCCTTCTCTAAGGGGCGCTATAGAGTAAGGACTTAATAAGACCAAACTGGTAGCCAAGCTAAGATCTTTATATGACATTTTTATTGCAGGTTTTTATTACACTACTTTCAGTTGCTTAATGTGAGCTGTAATATAATTGTCACCTAATGGAAATATTATACACTTGGGTTAATTTAGGTAAGTGGGATAGATGGCTAAAGGCGATTTTTCGTTACGAGAACGTGACAGAAAACGACTTATTAAAGATAGAATCGTAAAACTGGCTGTCTCTGCGGGGGGCGTCGGCGTGCTTGCGGCGCTGGTGCTGATCTTTGTTTATCTGGCCATGATGGTCTTGCCTCTGTTTTCTGACGCCAAGATCACGCCCAATTTGGCGACTAAAACGATAGATGAGCACTCTATCGTTGCGCTGGGCGTCGATGACTATGGTCACTCCGCTTATACCTTATCTTCTCTTGGTACACTCAAGTTTTGGGCGCTCAATGATGAGCGCCGCTCCGCGATTTATCACTATGATTTAGGGGCGCAGCACACCTTGTTTGCCTCTGGTCTTGGTGTAAACCCTTGGCATGCGATGGCGACGCCATCAGGGCAAGTGAAGCTCTTTCGCCCTGAATTAAGCAGCAGGTTGGCAAACGGTGAGCGAGTACTCACCCCAAGTGTCGATGTGGTTACGCCGCCGCTGGATTTGCTCCTCGGTGAGTCAGCCACTGACGCTCAGTTGCGCGCATTTGCTTTTGCAGACCGCGATGCCTTCACGCACGATACTTTCACTTTGGTCGGTTACTATGACGACAATCGCATCCGTGTCCGTTGGTTAGATTCCAATGAGGAACGCCAAGAATTTGAGTTCCCACAGCCTTTTATCGATTTAGATCAGCTATTGCTCACCCCCAATGGTGACACGCTATATTTGCGCAGCGCATCTGAGTTGGTCATTGCCACCAAACAGCGTCATGGGTTCTTGGTTCGTGAAGTGGTCGATTTAAGTGCAGGCAACGTCAAACATTCGGTAAGTGAGGTGCAGCTGTTAGCGGGCGCTTACTCTTTGTTGGTCAGCCACCAAGACGGCAAAGTGTCGCAGTGGTTTGATGTGCTCAAAGAGGGTGAGCGTCACTTGATGCCGATTCGAGAGTTTCAACTCGCACCGCAGTTACAATTGCTGCTGCCTGATACCTATCGCAAAGGCTTCTACAGTTTTTATACCAATGGCACGGTTCAAAGCCACTACACCACCAGTGAAAAGTTGGTGCTGTTTAACCGAGCCTTTGATAAAGCGCCCACCTTAGCCGCGATGTCCAACAATGAACAATATTTGTTGACCCAAAGTGGCGACCAGTTGTCTGTCTCGCATCTCGATAATCCATACCCCGAAATCTCGTTGTCCTCTCTGTGGCAAAAAGTGTGGTATGAAGGCTACCCAGAGCCTGAGTTTGTTTGGCAAACCACCTCAGCCAATGATGAGTTTGAAGCCAAATTCAGCTTGGTGCCGATCGCGTTTGGCACCATCAAAGCGGCATTGTTCGCCATGATGTTCGCGGTACCGATAGCGGTATTGGGCGCCATTTATACCGCTTATTTTATGACGCCAGCGATGCGCCGAGTCGTCAAGCCCTCTATCGAACTGATGGAGGCGCTACCGACGGTCATCATCGGCTTTCTGGCGGGCTTGTGGTTTGCACCGATTGTTGAGAACTATCTCGCGTCTGTGGTGGTGCTGTTGATCGCTTTGCCGCTGTCTACCGTATTGGCCGGGGCGCTGTGGCAAAGTCTACCCAAAATGTGGAAGCGTCACTTTGCCAATGGCTGGCATGCGGTAATTCTTATGCCGGTGATCATCTTGCTGACGGTGGTGGTGCTTTCTCACACTAGCGGTTTAGAAGATTGGTTGTTTGATGGCGATGTGCGTGCGTATTTGGCGCAGCACGGGATTGGTTTTGATCAGCGCAATGCTTTAGTGGTCGGGTTTGCGATGGGGTTTGCGGTGATCCCGACCATCTTTACCATTGCAGAAGACGCCATCTTCTCGGTACCGAAACACTTATCGGATGGGTCATTGGCCTTGGGTGCGACGCAGTGGCAAACCTTAGTACACGTGGTGTTGCTTACCGCCAGCCCGGGTATTTTTTCGGCCGTCATGATGGGGCTTGGCCGCGCCGTTGGTGAGACGATGATCGTGCTGATGGCCACCGGTAACACCCCGATCCTTGATTGGAACATATTGGAAGGAATGCGCACATTATCCGCGACGATCGCGGTTGAGATGCCGGAGTCGGAAGTGGGCAGTTCCCACTACCGATTGCTATTCCTAGCAGCGTTAATTTTGCTGATGTTTACTTTTGCAGTGAACTCGATAGCGGAGTGGGTGCGTCAGAGGTTAAGAGAGAAGTATCGTGCGTTGTAAGCGAGTCAAAACCGCTCAGGCGGTGAGCCATGATTAGTATAAAACCGGGTTATCAATGGCTGAAATCCGGCTCTCCTTGGATTTGGCTCACCGGCGGTGCGGTCAGCGTGAGCTTACTCTCGGTACTGGGCTTATTGCTGCTGATTGGTTGGAAAGGTCTCTCGTTTTTCTGGCCCTCTCCACTCTATCAATGGCAGACCTCTCAAGGTGAGGTGCTGGTGGGGCAACTCTACGCCACTGAATCGGTGCCCATTAATCATTTACAAGAGATGGCTATTGAATTGTCAGATGAGGTGGAAGAGCGAGGGTTGGTTGAGCGCTTGAGTATTAAAGTCGCCAACCGCGATCTCTATTCTGCCGATTTTGTGTCTGTACTTGAAACTGAGGTGTTAGATCGCACTACCCCTTCCGGGTGGGCGGTGATTGAGCGCACGCGCGGCGGTGATTTTTTTGGTCGACCCATCGCTTATCGACAAGCCGATGGCGAGATGAGCCAAAATGTGGATGTGGCGATTGGTCGTGGACTGGCGTTCGCGGAAGAGGTGCGGGGCAACATAGAGAATCTAGTCGAGAAGCAGATCAAAGTGCTCAGTGCGCAGGCAGATAAGCTACGCTTGGAGTATCGAAAGCGAGAACTCAACGGAAATTTGGACGATGCCTTTTTGCTGCGTTATCAACTGCAATCCCAAGGTTTTAGCCAGCAGTTGATGGCGATGGAAGCGAGGCTTGATGATTGGCGTGATGAGCTTGATCTTCAAGGACTGGTCGTGGTGGATATGCAGGGTACACAGGTGACGATTCCACTGCGTGAGATGTTAGATGTGTGGTATCCCAATGATATGTCTCTGCTCGAAAAACTTGGCCAGTGGTCGGTGCAAGCTTGGAAGTTTCTGACCGATGATCCCAGAGAGTCCAACTCGGAAGGGGGCGTATTTCCGGCTATGTTTGGTACCGTGTTGCTGGTGATCATCATGTCGATTATTGTTATGCCACTGGGCGTGATTGCGGCAGTCTACTTACATGAGTATGCGCACAACAACGCGTTTACTCGAGTGATTCGTGTGGCGGTGATCAACTTGGCTGGGGTGCCTTCGATCGTTTATGGTGTCTTTGGGTTAGGCTTTTTCGTCTATACCTTAGGTGGCTCGATTGACGCACTCTTCTATTCTGAAAAACTGCCCAGTCCGACGTTTGGAACGCCAGGGCTACTTTGGTCAGCGCTCACCTTGGCAGTATTGACCTTGCCTGTGGTCATCGTGGCCACTGAAGAGGGCTTAAGCCGCATCCCGAATTCGGTGCGTCACGGCTCTTTGGCATTAGGCGCGACGCAGTTTGAGACCATGTGGCGCATTGTTCTGCCGATGGCAAGCCCTGCGATTATTACCGGATTGATTCTTGCTGTTGCTCGCGCCGCGGGAGAAGTGGCGCCGCTGATGTTGGTCGGAGCGGTGAAGTTGGCCTCCAGTTTGCCCGTTGACAGCCAGTTTCCCTTTTTGCACCTTGAGCGCAAGTTTATGCATTTGGGCTTTCATATCTACGATGTCGGTTTTCAGACCACCAATATCGAAAGCGCGCGTCCCTTAGTGTACGCGACCTCTTTTTTATTGGTCACGGTCATCATCGGGCTCAACTTAACCGCCATCAGTATTCGCAATAATTTACGCGAAAAATATCGAACCTTTGGACAAGATTAAGCATGTTTTCAGTGAACCAAACCTTAGGCTACCGAGCGCCGCTAGATGTGCGTAACCTAAGCGATGAACAAACGGCGATCGAGATCGATGGCCTCAACTTGTTTTATCGTCACAAGCAAGCGCTGAGTGATATTTCAATGCGCATCCCTAAAGGTCAGGTGACGGCGTTCATCGGTCCATCGGGGTGCGGAAAGTCGACCTTGCTGCGCTGCATTAATCGTATGAACGACTTGGTCGAAGGCTGCCGCGTCGAAGGCAAAGTGAAACTGCATAAAAAAAACGTCTACCATCCGGGGGTCGATGTTGCGACGTTGCGCCGCCGAGTTGGGATGGTGTTTCAGCGTCCTAATCCTTTTCCCAAATCCATTTACGAAAACGTGGTGTATGGCTTGCGTCTGCAAGGCGTCAAAAACAGCCGAATTCTTGATGATGCGGTTGAACGTTCGCTTCGCGCCGCAGCATTATGGGACGAAGTGAAAGATCGCTTGCACGAAAATGCGTTTGGATTATCGGGTGGTCAGCAGCAGCGTTTGGTGATTGCGCGCGCGATTGCCATAGAGCCAGAGGTCCTTTTGCTCGATGAACCTACATCAGCACTTGATCCTATCTCCACTTTGACGATAGAAGAGCTGATCAATGACCTCAAAACCAAATATACTGTGGTGATTGTCACGCATAACATGCAGCAGGCGGCGCGGGTTAGCGATCACACTGCATTTATTCATATGGGGAAACTGATTGAGTACTCCGATACCGACTCAATCTTTACCTCACCAATGAAAAAGCAAACCGAAGATTACATCACCGGACGTTACGGATAATCAAAGAGGAGTCACACACAGTTTATGAATTTTGGTCGTCATATTTCAGGTCAGTTTAATGTCGAACTAGAGTCGATTCGTACCCATGTGCTTACCATGGGAGGCTTAGTTGAGCAGCAACTCTCTTTTGCTATGCAAGCGCTGCACAAAGAGGACATCGAATTGGCACGAAAAGTGGTACGTGACGATCATAAAGTGAACGCGATGGAGGTGTCGATTGATGAGGCGTGTACTCGGATCATCGCCAAGCGTCAGCCGACCGCAAAAGATCTTCGCCTGATAATGGCCATCATCAAAACCATTACCGATCTGGAGCGTATTGGCGACGTTGCCACCAAGATGGCTTATGTTGCGATTGAGAGTCCATCCTCTAAAGAGCGCCAATTTCAAGTTTCCCTCGAGCCTTTGTGTCGCCAAGCGATTACCATGCTTCATCAAGTGTTGGACGCGTTCGCTCGTATGGATGTCGATGCCGCCGCAGAAGTGTACAAGCTGGATGATAAGTTAGATGCCGAGTACGAAGCCGTGATTCGTCAGTTGATGACTTACATGATGGAAGACCCGAAAAACATCCCCAACATCCTGCAAGTGATGTGGTCTGCCCGGGCAATTGAACGTGTGGGTGACCGCTGCCAAAACATTTGTGAATACATCATTTACTTTGTCAAAGGCAAAGATGTTCGCCACTTGGGCGAACAAAGCATTGATGATGCGTTGAATTCTGGACCTAAGCGTTAATACTTCTCTGGGACAAACGTCTGGTCGTCCATCGGCTTACGAATATAGCCTTCTTTGTTGATGTCCGGTAAGACGATCTCTGGATAAGAGATTTCTTGATAGTCAATTTGGCTTAAGAGATGGCTGATGCAATTGAGGCGCGCGCGTTTTTTATCATCTGAAGGAACGACCCACCACGGCGATTGTTTGGTGTCTGTGTAGGCAAACATCTTATCCTTCGCTTCTGAATATTCCGCCCAGCGGTTGCGGGACTCAAGATCCATAGGCGAGAATTTCCAACGTTTGATGGGGGTATTGATACGACCAAGAAAGCGCTTTTCTTGTTCTTCGTCTGAGACGGAAAACCAGTACTTAATCAAGATGATGCCTGAGCGCTGCAACATGCGCTCGAATTCCGGACAAGAGTGGAGAAACTCTTCGTATTGCGCTTCGCTACAAAAGCCCATCACTTTTTCAACACCAGCGCGGTTATACCAACTGCGGTCAAACAGTACTATTTCGCCAGCGCTGGGTAAATGCGCGACATAGCGTTGAAAATACCACTGCGTTTTCTCTTTTTCTGTTGGGGCAGGGAGCGCTGTGACACGACACACGCGCGGATTGAGTTTTTCGGTGATGCGCTTAATCACGCCCCCTTTTCCAGCCGCGTCTCTGCCTTCAAAGATCACCACGACTTTCAGACCTTCTTGCTTTACCCACTCTTGCAACTTGACCAGTTCAATCTGCAAGCGTTCCAGTTCACTTTCGTAAAAGGCTTTATCAAGCCTGTTCTTTGCCATGGTGCATCCCTTTAAGCTTTTATTATTATCAATATGTTAGCACTTATTCGGGACAATAGTGTTTGAATGGGCACATTTTACCGCTTTGACCACTTGGGCAATCGCATCTGGATCCGTGACTGGGATCTGATAGTCATCAATCTCGCCCATCGCCGCTTGAGAGTGTGGGCGCATTAAGCTTGGGCGCAGGGTTTTTCCTGATAGGTGCAGCTCGGTCACGCCGGTCTGGTTGATGAGCTTGCGCGCGTTGCTGGCATTCACTCCCGCCCCCGCCATAATCACAATGCGCTCGCGCGCTTGGGTCACTAACTGTTTTAGCATCGAAACACCTTCAGGGGCTGTCAACGCAAGGCCAGAGGTTAAGACTCGCTCACAGCCTAACGAGATGATGGTTTCCAAGGCTTCACCGGGTTCTTGGCATTGATCAAACGCGCGATGGAAAGTCACACCCAACTGATGGGCGTGCGCGCGTTCGACGAGTTGTGAGGTCATGTGGGTGTCCACTTTCCCATCGGCAGTCAGAGCGCCAATTACGACGCCTTGCAGGCCACTTTGCGCGGCGGTGTCGATGTCGTGCAACATGCACTCTAAATCCTGTTCGCTGAAAATAAAGTCGCCTTGGCGAGGGCGAATCATGGCGTAAATAGGGATGCCTTTTGCGTTTGAATCTAAGTCTCTCTGGATACTTTCTTTCTGGGCAATATCTCTCAGGGCACGGTAACGGCCCGCCAGGCGCATCAATCCGGCACTGGGGGTGAGGCCGCCAAGCGCTAACGCGCTGCACAACTCAATTCGTGTCGCACCGCCCTTGAGGGCGTGATGAAGAGATTCAATGTGATCGATACAGACTTCAATGTGTGTGGTCATAGGTTCTGTTACCAAAGGGATTTACGTTATTGTAGCGAGAGAACGTGTTGGGTATTAGGGTAAAGTGCTGCAAGGATACTTTCCTTGTTTATGGGGGCCTTGTTTATGGGGATGCCCTGTTGGTGAGCATGGTATTTATGAGGATGTATAAAAAACAAAGCCCCTGCAATCGCAGAGGCTTGGTAACGATAAAGAGAGGGCATTACGCCGCGTCGTCTTGTTCTTCTGGGGTGTTTTCCGTGTCTACGGCCACCACTTTTTTCTTCTTCGGAGTGGGCTTGCGCTTTGCCCCTAATGCATAGAGCACTTCTTCTTTATTTTGCGCTAGGAACATCGCCAAATCTTCTTGCTTGGCTTCATCTTCCATCAGTTCACTTTTACCTAGAAGCTCGAAAAGCTCGTCCGCCATATCGAGCATTTTGTCATAGGCGTCCGCTTCCGCTTTAGAGGTAAAAGTCATTTTCTCTTCTCCGTTGCGTTCTACCACGTACTTGACGATTACAGCCATGGTTGGTCCTCTAACTTAAATTGATAGGTTTCATTACTGGCTGTTTATACAGGTTTGAGCCGCTTAAGTCTAGGTGTGCGTGCGCGCTATGAGAGACAGGTGCTTAATTTTTCCACTGCTGACAAAAAGCAATAAAGGATTTGAGTAGCGGGCTTTGATACTTTTCTTTGTGCACCAATAACCAAAAGCGGCGTGTCATATCGAGGGGCAGCGGCAACTCAATCACTCGGCCATCATTGATCGCCGGTTGTGCCGATAAGCGCGATAGACAGCCTAAACCTAAGTCAGCGGCGACACTGTTTATCAGGGCTTCGGTGGTATTGAGTTCAAATGATTCCTGCCATCGTTCTAATCGCGGCGCGATAACGCGCAGAAAGAACTCGCGAGAGCCAGACCCCGCCTCGCGCAGTACCCAGCGGCTGTGTTCCAGCTCATCCATTGCTACTCGTTCGTGACGCGCGAGCGGTGATGAGGGCGAACAAATAACGCACATCTCGTCGCGACTAAATGGGGTCGAGTTTAGAGCCGGATGAAGCGTTTTACCCTCAATCAAGGCGATATCCAGTTCATAGTCGACCAGCTTTTCACAGATCAAAGCGGAGTTGGAGATCAATAAGCTTTGCTGCTCATGGCCAGTTGTGTCACGAAAGGAGCGCAGGAGAAACGGTGCTACTTGATTGCCGATGGTATCGCTAGCGCCAATTCTCAGTTCGCCGCTTAACCCTTGAGTGTCATCAAACAGATGTTCAATATCTCTGGCTCGTTCTAACAGTTCATCGGCCATCGGCAGTAGTTTGATGCCCTCTTGATTGATCAGCAGACGGTTATTCACACGATCAAACAACGAGTGTCCAAGCTGTTTCTCAAGCTCTGACAAGGTCATGCTAACCGCCGCTTTGGAGAGATACAGCGCGTCAGCAGCGTGGGTGAGCGTGTCATACCGAGTGACAGCAAGGAACACCTTCAGTTGTTTCAGTGTGAGGTTTACAGCCATAGATTAGTGAGTAGAGGAACGGGACATTATCGTTAGTGTCACAGATAGCCAGTGGATGCGCAACCTAACGCAATCCTTCCTCTCGTAAGCGTTTATAGAGTGTATTGCGGCTGATATTAAGCGATTTAGCCGTAGCGGATACATTTCTACCATTTGCTTCATATACGTCTAGCCAATTTTCTGCCGGAGACTTGATGACGGAGAGGTGAGTGGTGACTTGCTCTCTCGCTTTTGGTTCTTTGTTGTCGACACACTCATTATTGCGTTTGAGATCGGCGAGGAAATCATCGGGTAAGTGCTCAACACTGATGCGTCCCCCCTCAGCCATGGCAGCTGCAATTTGGATGACGCTGACCATTTGACGAATGTTGCCTGGCCACGGATGGGCTTTAAACATCGCCAATACCTCCAAACTGAGAGTTGCTATAGAGTCTGATGGGGAGAACTGACGCAGCAACACCTTGATTAGCGCGTCTTTGTCGGTTCGCTCACGCAGAGGAGGGAGTGTTAAGTTGAGTCCTGTCACGCGATAATAGAGGTCTTGGCGAAAGTGTCCCTTGTCGACATCGAGCTTCAATTGTCGGTTTGTTGCGGAGACAAGTTTGAAATCTACTGGGTAAGCGGTTGTTGAGCCAAGAGGGGTAACTTTCCTTTCTTGCAACACGCGTAACAAACGTGCTTGAACATTGAGCGGCATGTCGCCCAGTTCATCAAGAAAAAGCGTGCCTTTGTTCGCTTTGCGAATCAGGCCGATGTAGCCTTTATTGCTCGCGCCAGTAAACGCGCCTTTCTCATACCCAAACAGCTCTGACTCTACCAGTTCCGCAGGAATCGCTGCGCAGTTTACCGCAATTAATGGTTGTGCCTGACGTTCACTTGAGCGATGGAGAGCGTTGACAAACACTTCCTTTCCGACGCCAGTTTCACCGTGAATTAATATGGGAATATCGGTATTTAAGATCCGCTCAGCGTGATTAATCGCTTTGGATAAACGAGGGTCACCGGTGTTGAGGCGTTTTAAGTCAATGTGCTTGTCGTTGGTTTGATGATCCGATTGTGTGGGCTTTAGACGGTAATCAAGGGCTCTAGCCTGCGGTTGCCTTGGCGGTGTGATGATGGCGAAAAAACGATGCCCAGTGTGGCTTGTTATCGATACAGGGGTGTATGCAGGGTGGGAAAGGAGTTTGTCGAGTTGAATATCAAACAGCTGATGAAGGTTCACCAGCGCGAGATCTTGACCGAGAACGACCTCGGCACGTCGATTCGCCGAAATTACAGTACCAGAACCATCAAACACTAAAATCGAAGACCATTGACTATCGATGTTTTCAGGAGAAGAGTTAAACCACAACATAAAGTGTTGCTGTTGAAAATGGCTCGTGATGAGTTGGTTTTCAATGGCTTGTGACATCAATTTAACCATACCCAACGTATGTGCCGTAGGCATGTAGGCGTCACTTGAAATCGATAATACCCCCGTCATTGTTCGTTGTGCATCGAAAATAGGTGCAGCGCTACCAGTCATAAAGCGATTGGATGTGAGGAAGTGCTCATCATGAAACACCTGTACAATTGAACCCGTTTCGAGTGCGGTTCCAATCGCATTGGTCCCGATTAAGCTTTCTTGCCAACTGACGCCATTTTCAAAGACGTGCGGCTGTCGCTGAGAGAAAAAACGTTGTTCCCCCCAACTGTTGAGTACGTGCCCTTGCGCGTTAGCTAGCGTAATTAAGCAATTACTATTGGCCAGGAGACTATCGTAAAACGGCAGAACTTTTTGTTGAGTGGTGGTGATAAGCCCTGAGTGTTCATCTTGAGCACGCGCGACCAACTGGTGGGACTGCTGTTCAATGATTGGAGCACTGCTATGACCTAGCCCGGCTTGTCTACAGCGTTGCCAAGACTCTTTGATAATGTGTTGATGTTCGTCGTTCATAGATTAGCCAAATAACAAGCGTAGATGAGATGTTTATTATTGTTTTTATTTCGAGTGAACATTAAATGTTCATAATTCGCTCAATAACCATACCATCAAGCTGAACATTTTGAACACGATCTGAACACATTTTGTTAACAAATGTGCGAGTGATCGCATCTCTGTTTTTACTGGTTAATGTTTTGTAATTTAATGAGTTGGGAAGCCATGGCAAGGTTTTTACTGAGTTTTTAATGATATTTGTTAAATAAATGTTTTAATTTTGTTTTGTTGGCACGTCTTTCGCAATTTGAGCACTAATGGATGCATAGTGCTCGAATTGAAAGGAGTCTTTTAGTGTCATTAACACTCGAACAAATCAACAAAATCGTCGACGGTGAAAGACATCTTAGCGATGTTAACCTGATCTTTGAACCGGGATCATTCAATGTACTGCTGGGCAGAACTCTAGCGGGTAAAACCTCTTTGATGAGGCTGATCGCTGGCCTAGATAAGCCAACCTCTGGCCGTGTACTCATGAATGGTATCGATGTGACGGGGATTTCGGTTCGTGAACGAAACATCTCGATGGTGTACCAGCAGTTCATCAATTACCCCAACTTAACGGTGTACGAGAATGTCGCGTCTCCGCTCCGCTTAGCGGGGATGTCTGATGATGAAATTGCGCAACGTGTCCATGAAACGGCCAAAATGTTGCGGATCACTGAGCATTTGAATAAGCACCCACTTGAGTTGTCTGGTGGCCAGCAGCAGCGTACTGCAATGGCCAGAGCGCTGGTGAAAGATGCCGATATCATTCTCTTCGATGAACCTTTGGTCAACCTTGATTACAAGTTGCGAGAAGAGTTACGCCAAGAGATGCGCGAGCTATTCAAAACACGCAACACGATTGCCATCTATGCCACAACGGAGCCGAATGAAGCGCTAGCATTAGGTGGAACCACCACGATATTGCATGAAGGCCGAGTGATTCAAGCGGGCCCGACATCTTCCGTATACCATCAACCAGACAACGTCGAGTCCGCGACTTTGTTCAGTGAGCCTCCTATCAATTTAATTGCAGGGGAGGTCAATACCAGCGAAGTGACCTTCGATCAAACGACGCATTTTCCACTCAATCATGTCTTAAGCAGCTTGAAGCCTGGCAAGTATTGCTTCGGTATTCGTCCGAGCCACTTAAGTCTGCTACCGAAAAATGATGACGATGTTGAGCTAACGGTTCAGGTTGAAGTCGCGGAAATCAGTGGTTCAGAAACGTTCCTTCATGTGCGAAACGCTCACTTAGACATGGTGCTTCACCTACCAGGTGTGCACAGCTATGACGTGGACGAAAGCATCAAGATCTATATTCCAATCCACAAATTCTACGTATTTGGTATGGATAACCACCTTATCCATGCCCCGAACCGTGATGTAAGAGGGCAATAAGATGGTCCAAATTACTTTGAATTCACTGGCGCATACATACGACAAAAAGCCCTCTCCAGATTCACTCTATGCCATCAAAGAGATGAATCATGTGTGGAAACAGGGCGGCGCGTACGCGTTACTTGGGCCATCAGGCTGTGGCAAATCAACGCTTTTGAACATCATTTCTGGCTTGATGATCCCATCTCAAGGCGATGTATTGTTTGATGAAACCCGTGTGAATGAACTCAGACCGCAAGACAGAAATATCGCTCAGGTTTTCCAATTCCCGGTGATCTACGACACCATGACTGTGTATGACAATTTGGCTTTTCCACTGCGTAACATGAAAGTGCACAAAGCCAAAATACACACCAAAGTAACGGAAATTGCGGACATTCTCGAGCTCACTAATGTGTTGAGTAAGAAGGCTCAACATCTCACCGCCGATGAAAAGCAAAAAGTCTCGATGGGGCGCGGTTTAGTTCGTGATGATGTCTCTGCGATTTTATTTGATGAGCCGCTCACCGTCATCGATCCCCAGCTGAAATGGAAGCTGCGCCGAAAGCTTAAGCAAATCCATCAGCAGTTCAACATCACCATGATTTACGTCACTCACGACCAGTTAGAGGCTTCGACGTTTGCCGATGAGATAGCCGTTATGTACAACGGCCAAATTGTCCAGTTTGGTACGCCCAGAGCGCTGTTTGAAAAACCCAATCATACATTTGTTGGCTACTTCATCGGTAGCCCAGGGATGAATCTTATCGAGGTGACGCCGTCGGCGAATGGCGTTTCGTTTGATGGCATTGAGCTGCCTGTATCTCAAGTTTATCAGCACGCTATTCGTCAACTGAATACCGATAACATCAAAATCGGTATTCGCCCCGAGTTTGTTCATGTCTGGGAGAAAGCCAACGATGCTGCCTTGCGATGTCAGGTAGAGCATATTGAAGACTTAGGCACCTACAAAATTGTCACACTCAGTATCGGTACTCAAACGATCAAAGCGCGATTACAAGAAGATCAACCTGTACCACGTGGTCACGCTTACATCAGTTTTCCTGAGCAATGGACCATGCTCTATGCCGACGAGTTCTTGGTTAAAGTAGGAGACGAGTAATGGATAAAGTGACAAATAACAAAGCATGGCTTCTCGTGCTACCTGTTTTTGCATTGGTCGCCTTCAGCGCCATTGTGCCGCTGATGACGGTGGTGAACTACTCGCTACAAGATATTTTCGATGCCAATACCGCTTATTTTGTCGGCACCGAGTGGTACCGAGAAACGCTCAATGATGAACGCCTTCACGATGCGCTGTTTCGTCAGTTCGGTTTTACCTTAACCATTTTGCTGATTGAAGTACCACTGGGCATTATCGTCGCACTTACTATGCCAACTAAAGGTCGTTGGTCGGCCTTTTGCTTAATCGTATTGGCGATCCCGTTGCTGATCCCTCTCAATGTCGTCGGTACGATTTGGCAGATTTTTGGTCGTGCGGATATTGGTCTGTTGGGGTGGACACTTAACAGTATTGGCATTGACTATAACTATGCCGGTGATCCACTCGATGCCTGGTTGACGGTGATTTTAATGGATGTGTGGCATTGGACTTCGTTGATCGCGTTGTTGTGTTATTCAGGGCTACGCGCCATTCCAGATGCCTACTACCAAGCGGCGAACATCGATCGCGCTTCAACGTGGTCCATTATCCGCTATATCCAACTACCCAAACTCAAGAGCGTTCTACTGATCGGGGTTCTGATTCGTTTTATGGACAGCTTTATGATCTACACCGAACCTTTTGTGCTCACCGGGGGTGGGCCGGGTAATTCGACGACTTTTCTCAGCCAAACATTAACCAAAATGGCCGTCGGTCAGTTTGATATCGGCCCCGCCGCCGCGTTTTCAATCATTTACTTCTTAATCATTCTTTTGGTGAGTTGGCTGTTCTACACCGCGATGACCCACGGCGAGAACAAGTAAGGGAATACTATGAATAAGACCAAATCCAAATACACACGTTATACGCAGATCATTGGTTTAGCGCTTTATATCTTATGCTTGATGCTGCCGATTTATTGGCTGCTCAATATGTCATTCAAAGAGAATCAGGAAATCCTTGGTAGCTTGAGTTTCTTTCCTCAACATTGGACGTTTAAGAACTACCACACCATATTTTCTGACTCGAGTTGGTACATGGGATACGTCAACTCTATCACCTATGTGGTGATGAACATGGTCATCACGCTCACCGTGGCACTGCCAGCAGCGTATGCGTTTTCTCGCTACAAGTTTGTCGGCGATAAGCACCTATTTTTCTGGTTGCTTACCAACCGAATGGCGCCACCTGCTGTTTTTCTATTGCCATTCTTTCAGCTTTATTCGTCCGTGGGACTCTTTGATACCCACATCGCGGTCGCGTTGGCGCACTGTTTATTCAACGTGCCATTAGCAGTATGGATTCTAGAAGGCTTCATGTCGGGCGTGCCAAGAGAAATCGATGAAACCGCCTACATTGATGGCTACAGTTTTCCGAAATTCTTTATCAAGATTTTTCTCCCGATGATTCGTTCTGGTATTGGTGTCTCGGCGTTTTTTTGTTTCATGTTCAGCTGGGTGGAACTGTTGTTGGCAAGAACCCTGACATCCGTTGACGCCAAACCTATTTCTGCCGTTATGACGCGCACGGTCAGTGCGTCAGGGATTGACTGGGGGGTGCTTGCCGCCGCTGGTGTGTTGACCATTTTGCCCGGTATTTTGGTGATTTGGTTTGTTCGTAACCACGTGGCGAAAGGCTTCGCCCTCGGACGAGTGTAAGGAGGCACACATGGCTTGGATGGCTTGGACAACACCGTCGGCGCTGTTTTTTCTCGGTATCGCTTTGATATTGCTCACCATGACAATTCGAGAGATCCGTTCTCCGTGCGTGGAGAGAAAAGGGTTTCTTCCTATATCGACAACACGAGGTGACCGACTATTTATTGGTTTGCTTAGCTCTGCATTTTTTCACTTGGGGTTTGTGGGGCTAACAGACTTATCCATTTGGGTGCCATTTACGTTGTGCGTAATTTGGCTAGGCACAGTATTGAAATGGGGATAACAACAGATTGCACCATCACTCGTGACAGACAGTGTGTGGTCGTTTGAGATCGCGAGTACTACCAATAACGACGTGAACCGAAGGAAGCTAAATCGTATGAGGGCTCTCCTGACGAAAACGAGAAGACTCAAATCTGGAGTGAAACAATAATGAAAAAGGATATTAGAAAATCGTACCTTGCACACTGCTTAGCGTTCTCTTTAGGGACGCTGGCATTGGTTCCGAGTGCTTACGCAGACATGGCGGCAGCAAAAAAATGGATGAGTGAAGAGTTTACCCCATCGACTTTGTCCAGTTCAGAGCAGGAACAAGAGATGCAATGGTTCATTGACGCCGCCAAGCCGTTCCAAGGTATGGAGATCAATGTCGCATCGGAAACTATCACGACGCATGAGTATGAAGCCAAAGTATTGGCGAAAGCCTTCTACGAAATCACAGGTATCAAAGTGAATCATGACTTGATTCAAGAAGGGGATGTGGTTGAGAAGTTGCAAACGCAAATGCAGACGGGACGCAACATCTATGACGGTTACATTAATGACTCTGACTTGATTGGTACCCACGTGCGCTACGGCAAAGTGGTTCCGATATCGGATTTTATTCAGGGTGAAGGGAAGAGTGTGACCAACCCTTATTTAGACCTGGATGACTTTATCGGGCTCGACTTTACGACTGGACCTGACGGAAAAGTATATCAGTTGCCAGATCAGCAGTTTGCTAACTTGTATTGGTTCCGCGCAGACTGGTTTGAGCGTGATGATTTAAAAGATCGATTCCGAAAAGAGTATGGGTATGAGCTTGGCGTACCTTTGAACTGGTCAGCGTATGAAGATATCGCCGAGTTTTTCAGCAACAAAGTACAAACTATTGATGGTGAACGTGTCTACGGTCATATGGACTATGGTAAGAAAGATCCATCATTGGGTTGGCGTTTCACAGACTCGTGGTTCTCGATGGCTGGGGCGGGTGACAAAGGCATCCCTAACGGTTTACCTGTTGATGAGTGGGGAATACGTATCGAAGGGTGCAGTCCTGTCGGCTCTGATGTTGCACGTGGTGGTGCGACCAATGGTCCTGCGGCGGTATATGCGACACAGAAATATGTAGATTGGTTAAAACAATAT
The DNA here is from genome assembly GCF_059834345.1 of Vibrio sp. R11-SG3-ISO3-SZ. Classification (NCBI taxonomy): domain Bacteria; kingdom Pseudomonadati; phylum Pseudomonadota; class Gammaproteobacteria; order Vibrionales; family Vibrionaceae; genus Vibrio; species Vibrio sp. R11-SG3-ISO3-SZ. The sequence continues at coordinate 13,795 of NZ_JCBDGX010000187.1, read as the reverse complement.
GCGCCACCTGAAGCGCAAGGCATGACCTTTGGTGAAGCTGGACCTGTGCCCGCTCAAGGCGCAATTGCCCAGCAAATCTTCTGGTATACCGCCTTCACCGCGGATATGACCAAGCCTGGGTTACCAGTCGTCAATGAAGACGGTACGCCAAAATGGCGCATGGCCCCGTCACCGCGTGGACCATACTGGGAAGAGGGCATGAAACTCGGCTATCAAGATGCTGGCGCTTGGACCTTCCTCAACAGCACGCCAGTGGATCGTCGCCAAGCTGCTTGGCTATATGCTCAGTTTGTTGTCTCAAAATCGGTCAGTTTGAAGAAGACGCTTGTAGGGTTAACACCTATTCGTGAATCGGACATCAACTCGCAAGCTATGACCGATGCGGCGCCGATGTTGGGTGGCTTAGTGGAGTTTTACCGCAGTGATGCGCGCAAACAATGGACCCCGACAGGGACTAATGTTCCAGATTACCCGAAACTGGCTCAGCTCTGGTGGCAATACGTATCTGAAGCTGCCAGTGGCGAGAAAACGCCACAAGAGGCTTTGGATGGATTAGCTGAAGCGCAAGATCGCGTATTGCAACGCCTAGAGCGCAGTGGAGCGCAAGGTGAGTGTGGACCTAAACTGAATCCGAAAAAGGACAGAGAGTACTGGTTGTCTCAACCGGGTGCACCGAAGCCTAAACTCGCCAATGAGAAACCTCAAGGCAAGACCATTGCATACAAAGATTTGATTGGCCAGTAACTCGACATTGATTTGTATAATACCCATGAGGCTCGCGCCCATGGGTATTTTTGTTTGAACGATATCAGATGGTTACAAATACTCTCTCTTACGGGCGGCTTATGCTAATCTCACCCTATCGTCCTCTTATCATGTGAGCGCCTTGTGTTTACTGTCTATCATTCCAATCAAGTCGATGTGTTGAAATCTTTGTTGGTGGAGCTCATTCGCCATCAGCCGCTTGAGAACCCGTTTGAAGCCGAGCAGATTTTGGTTCAGAGCCCCGGCATGTCTCAATGGCTAAAAATGGAACTGGCGAAAGCGTTCGGCGTGGCTGCAAACATAGAGTTTCCTCTTCCCGCGACCTTTATCTGGAACTTGTTTACCCAGGTCTTGCCCGATGTGCCGACTCGCAGTGCGTTTAATAAAGAGGCGATGACATGGAAGTTGATGCAAGTGTTGCCATCTCAGCTAGAAAGGGACGAATTTGAACCGTTACGCCGTTACTTGGCTGACGATCAAGACAGCAGTAAATGCTATCAATTGGCAGAAAAAATTGCCGACATCTTTGATGGGTATCTGGTTTATCGACCTGAGTGGATCGCCAGTTGGGAGGCGGGGCAAGGTGTCGCTGAAATACACGATGAACATCCTTGGCAACCCATCCTTTGGCAAGCGCTCTACGATCAGACTCTGGCGCTAGGGCAATCGCCTTACCATCGTGCCAACCTCTATCAAGAATTTATCGAAGCGCTTGAACATCGAACGGGTGGTTTTGACCATCTGCCTAAACGCTTGTTTGTGTTTGGTATCACTTCTTTACCGCCTCGCTATATGGATGCGCTTAAAGCCATTGGTGAGCACATTGATGTCCACCTCATGTTCACCAATCCGTGTCGCTACTATTGGGGGGAGGTCCGTGACCGTAAATTCTTAGCAAAATTGGCGGCGAAGCGGCGCAAGCATCTGGTGTGGCAAGAGGATCACTCAGAGTGGCAAGGCGAGAGCGAACCGCTCAAAGGTAGTCTTGAAGATAATATAATGGATGAGCTGCACACCGATGTGGTGGGGAACAGCTTGCTGGCCTCAATGGGCAAGTTGGGGCGCGACAACATGTATCTGCTCTCTCAATTGGAATCCCATGAGATTGAAGCCTTTGTGAATATCGAGCGAGACTCATTACTGCACGAACTGCAGGCCGATATCCTCAATCTTGAAGAGCATCAAGATGATACGTTGCTCGACACCAGCCACCATAAACGTCGCGTTTCGCTGCAAGACCGCTCACTGACCTTACATGCTTGTCATAGCCCAATGCGAGAAGTGGAAGTGCTGCACGATCAACTGTTGGCAATGTTTGAAGCGGATCCGTCGCTCAAACCGCGTGATGTGATTGTGATGGTGGCGGACATCAATGCCTACAGTCCGGCCATTCAAGCGGTGTTTGGCAATGCGCCGGGTGAACGATTCATCCCTTTTTCTATCTCGGATCGCAGTGCCAACCAAGAAAGCCCGATCTTGAACGCTTTCTTATTATTGACCATGCTGCCGCAATCGCGCTGTTTGGCCTCGGAGCTGCTTGAATTGCTGGAAACACCAGCGATCTTGGCGCGATTTGGTCTCGACGATAACGAGTTTGTTCGCGCAAAACAGTGGGTAGAACAATCGGGGATTCGCTGGGGGCTCGACGGCCACACCGCGCAAGAATTTGATTTGCCTAAAACTGGCCAAAATACATGGCAATTTGGTATCAGCCGCATGTTGCTGGGCTATGCGATGCCTGCATCAGCAGGGCTGCTGAACACCGAACAAGGTGAACTGGCGCCGTTCAACGAAGTTCAAGGTCTTGGCGCTGAACTGGCGGGCAAACTGGCTCACTATATTGAAACCGTTGCTCACTATCGCGCTAAGTTAGCGCAGAGCCAGGGTGTGGATCAGTGGCGCGAAGTGCTGACTCAACTGTTGGATGATTTCTTTTTAGTGGATTTGGATGGTGAAGCGGCGCTCAAATCCATTCGTGATACGTTGGCGATGCTTAAAGAGCAGCTGAATGATGCCGCGTTCAGTGCACCGCTCTCTGCTGCGATTGTGACGCAATATTTGCGCGACAAACTCTCTGGTACGCGGGTAAGTCAGCGCTTTCTTGCCGGCCAAGTCAACTTCTGCACCCTCATGCCGATGCGCTCCATCCCATTTAAGACTGTGTGTCTATTGGGGATGAATGAAGGCGTTTACCCAAGGTCTGTGCCGCCGGAAGGGTTTGATTTGATGAATGGTCGCGCTAAGCATGGCGACCGTTCGCGCCGAGATGACGACCGCTACCTTTTCTTAGAGGCGCTGTTATCGGCGCAGGACACGCTCTACATCAGTTATGTCGGGCGCTCAATTCAAGACAACACGCCGCGCATGCCATCGGTGTTGGTCTCTGAGCTAATGGAATACTGCCATCAAAACTACTGTTTGGAAGGCGATTCAGATTTAAGCTGTGATGAGTCCGGCTCGCGCCTTGTTCACCACTTGAGCACGTCTCATCCCATGGTGCCGTTCAGCGCTGAGGCGTTTCTTGGCGAGCGGGCAAGTTACGCTCAAGAGTGGTTACCTGCCGCCTTGCGCCAGGGGCAAAAAAGTGGTGATTTTCAGCGTCAGTTGAGTGACTACTTACTCGGCGCGCATTTTCCACTCGAGTTGGATTTAGTCGAGCTGCAACGCTTTTGGCGCCTGCCTGTTCAGTACTTTTTCAACCGCCGTTTAAAGGTGACGTTTGAGCCGCCGCAACCTGTGATGAACGATGAAGAGCCCTTTGTGCTGGGCGGACTGGAAAGCTATCAGTTGCGCGATGAGCTGCTTACGACACTGCTGACCGCTCACACATTAGCTGATCGCGATCCTAGTCGCTTGATGGCGCAATGTGTGGCGAAGCATCGCGCCGAAGGGCGTTTGCCTATTGGCGCCTTTGGTGACATTGAGTTTGAAACCAACCGAGTGCAAAGTGAAGAGTTAGCGAAAACCTTGCACGGATTGTGTCAAGCGCCTTGTGAGGATCATGAAGTCACTCTCACGTTGGATGTGCTTGGCGATGGCAAACCCGTACAGCTGGTCGGCTGGTTGACTCAAGTGTACCAATCTGGGCTTGTGCGTTTTCGTACTGGGCGGATTCGATCTCAAGACTATCTCTTCGCTTGGCTTGATCATTTGGCCATGGCCGCCAGTGGTCGTGCGCTGCGCACTCACCTGATCGGCTATGACAAAAAAGAAGGGGCGCAGCATCTAATCTACCCTGCACTAGAGTCTCGTGAGCAAGCGTACGTACTACTCAATGAGCTGGTGGGTCTTTACTACCAAGGCATGAGTGAGCCTTTACCTTATTTCCCCCGTACCGCTTTAGCGGCGATAGAGGCGGGCTTTAGTCGCGGAAAGTGGGCGGACGATGAAGACAAATCGCTGAAAAAAATGGCCGATACGTTCAATGATGGCTACATGTCGAGTGGCGAAGGCAACGACAGTTATATTCGTCGTATTTGGCCGCAATGGGATGAGGAACTGGCCGCTCGAGTTCGTACATTGGCTGCTCGCGTCATTCAAGCACCTCGTCTCGCTGCACAAGATGCTGCCGATGTGTCGTAGAGGGGGAGTGAAGATGAAGAGCAAAAATAGAAGATGAAAAGTAAAAAATAATAGAAGGTAAAGTGGCCGCCAGAAAATCATTATAGTGTAGGGCGTTCGCTGTACGGCCACAGGTCAGAGGGACCATGATTTGTTGGGTTGATGGGCAGACACACTGCCTCAACTCGTGCTGCGAATACTAACGACTCACTCTATAGGCTGCTGTGAGTAAGATCGCAGAACTCCCCGTATTTTTATGGGGTTAACAGATAAAATAGCGTTTTATTAACCGGATCACATTGAGTATTAGCACTAATATTGTCGAGCTGAATCGTGATAGGTGAAACATCCATGAATTCATACAATGTTCGATTGAGCCAATGTGTGAACTCGAACAGTTAAAGGGCAGAATTTTATGACCGCATCGTCTCGTTCCACTCTTTCTAGTGGTGGTGATATCACACCGACCGCACTCGATACGATGACTTTTCCATTGCATGGTGCTCGGCTGATTGAAGCCTCCGCTGGGACAGGAAAAACCTTTACCATTGCAGGGCTTTATTTGCGCTTGTTGCTCGGGCATGGCGACGAGCAAACTCGGCACGCGCATCCGCTCACTGTGGATCAGATTTTGGTGGTGACCTTTACTGAGGCTGCCACGGCGGAGCTGCGCGATAGGATCAGGGCGCGTATTCATGACGCGCGCCTTGCTTTTGCTCGTGGCCAAAGCAGCGACCCAGTGATCGAGCCTTTGCTTGAAGCGGTGACGGCTCACGCTCAAGCTGCGCAAATATTGCTGCAAGCGGAAAGGCAGATGGATGAAGCCGCCGTCTACACGATTCATGGTTTCTGCCAGCGGATGCTGACGCAAAATGCGTTTGAGTCAGGCAGTCGATTTAGCAATGAATTTGTCACTGATGAAAGCCATTTAAAAGCGCAAGTGGTCGCAGATTATTGGCGGCGTAATTTCTATCCATTACCCCCGCAACTGGCAGGTGAAATTCGCCGAATTTGGCGGGCGCCGAATGAGCTGTTAGCCGCGATTTCGAACTATTTGACTGGTGCACCTTTGGCGTTAAGCGTGCCTGCAATGCAGGGCAGCTTAGCGGAGCTGCATGAGCGTAATCTGGCTCAAATTGATGAACTAAAGGCACTTTGGCGAGCGCATCAAGACGAGGTGCTGGCGATCATCAACGAGTCAGACGTCAATAAGCGCAGTTACAGTAAAAAATCGCTACCGACCTGGATAGAGAGTGTTTCTGCCTGGGCAGCCCAGGCAACGACAAACTATGAGATACCTACGGCGCTGGAGAAGTTTGCGCAAAACGCACTGCTTGAAAAAACACCGAAAGGCCAAGCGCCTGAGCACCCGTTATTTGCACGTATTGAAGCGCACCTCGCTCACCCGGTGGATCTGAAAGCGCCGATGTTGGCTCATGCGATAGAGCATTGCCGCGTAATGCTGGCAGCGGCCAAAGCTCAGAAGCAGTGGCTCTCGTTTGATGACTTGTTGACTCAGCTCTCTGCGGCGATCGACCTTGATGATACTGAGTTGCTGCGTGAGCGCATTCGCACTCTCTATCCCGTTGCGATGATCGACGAATTCCAAGATACCGACCCGCTGCAATACAGTATTTTCAGTCGTATTTACCTAGATCGTCCTGAGTGTGGTCTGTTTATGATTGGCGACCCGAAACAGGCGATTTACGCGTTTCGTGGCGCGGATATTTTTACCTACATCAAAGCGCGCCAACAAGTGACGTCGCATTTCACTTTAGGCACGAACTGGCGCTCAAGCGCCGATATGGTGGCAGCGGTCAATCAAGTGTTCTCAATGCCACAAAGCCCGTTTATCTACGATCAAGATATTCCTTTTCATCCCGTCAACGCTTCTCCGGGCTCTGATCTCAAAGGTTGGACTTTAAGCGGCACACGACAACCTGCGTTGACGTATTGGTTACAAGAAGCCGAAGATAAACCGCTGACCAAAGGTGAGTACCTTGAGGCGATGGCGAGTGCGACGGCCAACCAGATCCAGACAATTCTTCAGGCTGCGGCTAATAATGAGGCCATGTTGGTAGGCGCGAAAGGCGAGCAGGCGATTGAGGCCGGTGATATTGCTGTGTTGGTGCGCACTGGGAATGAAGGTCGGATGATCAAACAAGCGCTGGCCGATCAAGGCATTGCCAGTGTCTATCTCTCCAATCGAGACAGTGTGTTCAGTTCTGTTGTTGCAAGCGATGTGCAGCGTCTATTGCAAGCGGTGCTGACGCCCGAGTACGACAGAGCGTTAAGAGCGTGCTTAGCCAGCGAACTGTTTGCCCTTGATGCGGCAACACTCGATAGCTTGAACAACGATGAAAACGAGTGGGAAAACGCGATCAATGAGTTTAAAGGTTACCGCCAACTTTGGCAGCAACGCGGTGTATTGCCGATGTTGCGCAGCGTGATCAGCAAGCGTCATATTGCAGAGCGCCTGCTAGAAGAGCCAAACGGTGAGCGAACCTTGACGGATCTGATGCACATGGGTGAGTTGTTGCAACAGATGAGTGGTGAACTCGACAGCGATCATGGCTTGTCGCGTTGGTTGGCGCAATCCATCAGCGATGCGGAGCAAGGGCTTGGTGGCAGTGATGAGCAAATTCAGCGCTTGGAATCGGAGCGTAATTTGGTGCAGATCGTCACCATCCACAAATCAAAAGGGTTGGAGTACGACTTAGTCTTTCTGCCGTTTGCATTGAGCTATCGTGAAGCGAGCGAGGCGAAGTATTACGATGCTGAGCAAGATGTGACTATGCTTGATATTACGGGGCAAAGCGCGGCTTTGGCGCTCGCGGATAACGAGCGTCTTGCAGAAGATCTGCGTCTGATTTACGTGGCATTGACGCGTGCGGTATATGGCTGTTTTGTCGGCGCCGCACCACTGCGTAATGGTCGCTCGACCAAAGAGCCGACGGGCATACACAAAAGTGCGATGGGTTATTTACTGCAAGATGGCCAAGAGGGGGGCATCTCAGATTTGACCAAGGCGCTTGGCCGGCAAAGTGAGGCGTTGGCTTGTGTTGCTGTGGCGGATCTGCCAAATTCGCACGCTCAGCCGCTGATGATTACGCCACCAGAGATGCCGCCACTTGACGCCAAAGCATTTACCACACCACTGGACCGCTATTGGCGCATCACCAGTTATTCCGGTCTCGTCAAACAATCGTCTAGTCATGCGGCGCAAGGCTTTGAGGATGTACTGCGCCTTGATGTGGACTCGGCGCAGGATCACGACGAAGCGTCACTCACTGAACCAGAAAAGTCGATTTTCACCTTTCCCCGCGGCGCAAGGCCGGGCACTTTCTTACATACGTTATTTGAAGATGTTGAATTTACCGAGTCTGCCCATAGCGATCACAATCGCGCCATCATCGAATCGCTATTGCAAGCGGAGCAGTTGGATGAGAGCTGGCTTCCTGTATTGCAATCGTTGGTCGATACCGTGCTAGCGACGCCCTTAGATGGTGATGCACTGCGACTGAATGAAAAAGGGCCATCTCAGCGTTTGGTGGAGATGGAGTTTTTACTGCCCATTACCGTTTTAGACGCGCCATCCCTGAATCGAGTGATCACGCGTCACGATACCCTGTCCGCGCGCGCAGGTGAGCTCGGCTTCCAAACAGTGCGCGGCATGTTAAAAGGGTTCATCGACTTGGTGTTTGAGCACCAAGGCCGCTACTACGTACTGGATTGGAAGTCGAATCACCTTGGCAGTGACGTCAGTGATTATCACGGTGAGGCCCTTAACCAAGCGATGGCCGATCATCGCTACGATCTCCAGTATCAGATTTATGCCTTAGCCCTACACCGTTTCTTGCGCAGCCGCTTAGCGAATTACGACTATCAACACCATTTTGGCGGTGTCTATTATCTCTTTTTACGCGGTATGGATGGCCAGAGCGAACACGGCATTTTTTCGGCGAAACCGAGCTTAGCCATGTTGGAGGATTTAGATCGATTGATAGAGGGTAAACCGATTGAAACCAAATTTAACCCAGCGGGCCAAGGGGAGTTGATCTAGACATGGCGCTACTTGTTTCACAGCTGCAACTCTTGGCAGCAAAAGGCATGATTCGCCAGTTGGACTACCAATTTGCGCGTTTTATCCATCATCAGTCTAACGATGACCACCTGGCGTTTATCGCTGGGTTGACCAGTGCAGAGCAGGCGAAAGGCAATATCTGTTTACCCCTTTTTGATGCCAATGGCCAAAAGGCGGATCTGGCACACAAGCTCGGTTTGTATGGCGAGGCAGCGCTGAACCTCAATCAGACCTTACATACATTTGATTGGGCTGCCCATTTAGCGAATTCGCCTTGGGTGGGGAGTGCGGGTGAGCCGCTTCCTTTGATGTTCGATGGTGAGCGACTCTACTTGCACCGTTTCTGGCATTATGAAACGACCTTATCCGAACGCTTATTGAGCTTTGGGTTACCTATGATCCTAAAGCCTGATGAGCAAGCGAAGTTGACCGAGCTTCTTGACCATCTATTTGCGAGAAATTATCGCTATCTTTTTGACAATATTAGAAAAAGTCAGTCGGTAACCCCCGTCATAATTCAGCAATTAGTGTGTGACCATTTAGATGTGGTTACGCCTGATGAGCTCGATTGGGTTGCCATAGGCCAAATACTCCAGCAGGCCAAAACTGTGGCCGAGTTGTCTGCTTTAGATAAGCTCGTCCCCCAAGCGGTATGCGTCAGTTGGCAAAAGGTGGCGGCGGCGGTGGCGCTCACTCGTCGATTTGCTGTGATTTCTGGTGGACCCGGTACAGGCAAAACAACCACCGTGACCAAGCTACTTGCCGCCTTGATTGAGCAAGCAAAACAAGAACGCATCCATGGTCATGTGCCAACCATCAAATTGGTGGCGCCGACAGGAAAGGCCGCCGCGCGCCTGACTGAATCGATTGGCCAAGCGGTGGAGCAATTGGCGGTGAGTCCAGAGTTGAAAGCGGCCATACCGACACAAGCCAGCACCATTCACCGTTTGCTTGGCGCGATTCCAGACAGTGCCGAGTTTCGCCATCATCACGATAACCCTCTGCATTTGGACATTTTGGTCGTCGATGAGGCGTCGATGGTCGATCTCTCTATGATGCATAAGCTGGTGGATGCGATGCCCAAGCAGGCTCGGCTGATTTTACTTGGCGATAAAGATCAGCTTTCGTCAGTGGAAGCGGGCGCGGTATTGGGGGACATCTGCTCTTTCCATCAAGAGGGATATAGCGCCTTGCAGGGCAAACTACTCGCCCAACTGACAGGGTTTGATTCACTCGCGCATGGAGCAAGCGCCAGCCAATCAGGGATGGCGGACAGTCTCTGCATGCTGCAAAAGAGTTATCGATTCGATGCGCGTTCGGGGATTGGTCAATTGGCCAAAGCCATCAACTCGGGAGGCGTAAGCAAGGTTGAGCAAGTTTGGCGGCAAGGGTTTGAGGATGTTGCCAAGTACCCTATCGACACAGAGCACTACCAACAGCTGATAAAATCTCTGGTGGAAGAGTATCGCGGCTACCTTGCGCTGTTAAATGAGGCGAATCAGGCGCAGGAAGATCTCAATACGCTCGCTCGTAAGGCGTTATCGGCATTTGCACGTTGTCGTTTGTTGTGCGCCGTTCGAGAAGGGGACTTTGGTGTGCAAGGGCTCAATGCCCGTATTGAGCGCGCTTTGGCTGCGCGCAAGCTGATTCAGGTACAAGATGAGCTTTGGTACCACGGTAGGCCCGTGATGGTGACGCGCAACGATCACGCGTTAGGCCTCTACAATGGTGACATCGGTTTGTGCATTCGTGATCCTGACGAAGAAGGGCACAAGCTGAAAGTCTTTTTTGAACTGCCAGATGGCAGCGTAAAGGCGGTGTTACCCAGCCGTGTACCCGAACATGAAACCGCCTACGCGATGACGATTCACAAATCGCAGGGCAGTGAATTTGATCATACCTTGATGATTTTGCCACCGGAGTTCAGCCCTATCTTAACTCGAGAGCTCATTTATACTGGCGTCACTCGCGCTAAGTCACGTTTAAGTCTATATGTGGATGAGTCAGTAATGGCAAGAGGAATAAAAGTGCGAACGGTTCGGGCCAGTGGTTTGACACAGCGCTTGAAGGGAAAAGAGTAAGGTGAGAGAAGGGATGAGCAATCGTCCCTGATTGCTGGCTGCGCTTGGGCAGCGTCGAGCGCCGTCGGTTACAGCGCTTGAGTAAATGAGATGCTGCGAATCGCGTATTTTTCTTGGTAATTGAGGATAAACGCCTTCAACCCTTCTGTGACAGGGAAGACACAATGTACGTCGAGCCCGGCTAACAGTTCGTTGTCTGCCATATCCCAAAAACTTTGAATCGAGTTACAGATGATGGTTTTCATCAAGTTATATGCTCTTAGTATCGTGTTTATCTACTTCAAGCAATCCGTGCGACTTACGCCGAGTTCTCTCAGGTCGTAAGTGAAGGTAAGTCCATAGAGCCCCTGAATCGGGAGCGCAAATGTTAACCAATCCAATATATTAAATAAAGTGCTTATCGATAAAAATCGATAGCTCGGTGGTTAACCTATTAAAATAGTTAATAATTTAGTTTTGAAAATCTTGGCAACTGCCGTTTTTCCCTTCATTCCTAATGAGAAAAACGGCAGTAAAAATCAAAGTTTGATACTTAAAATCTTTGATTTGCGTTGATAGTTGTACAAATTCTGTTTTTGAGAAGGTAGGCACTCAACGCCCATTTCGAAGAAACCTTGCTCCCTAAACCAGTGCAAACTGTGAGTGGTTAATACAAAAATCTTCTCAATTCCTTGTGCTTTGGATTGCAGTTTCATGTGGTTAAGTAACAGCAGGCCGCGGTTACCATCACGATATTCTGGATGAATCGCGACACAGGCCATCTCGGCCATTTTTTCCTGCGGGTAGGGGTAAAGCGCCGCACAGCCGATGATCAAGCCGTCTTTTTCTATGATGGTGAACTGATGAATCTCTTGCTCTAGTTGTTCACGAGAGCGTCTGACCAGTACTCCTTGCTCTTCCAGTGGCCTAATCAGCTCGAGTATGCCACCGATGTCATTGATGTCCGCCATTCGCACTTGCTCAGCGCTGGCATGAACGATCTGGGTACCGATACCATCAAGCGAGAAGAGTTCCTGAATCAGCGCGCCATCCACCTTATAACTGACCAAATGACTGCGTGGCACTCCAGCGCGGCAGGCTTTGGTGGCAGCACGCAAAAAACGCAGTGTCCCAGAAGTGTCGTCGCTGCTAGGGTTGGCTTCCGTTTCCAGTGAGGACAAAATGGCCTCGGCATCTTTAGGAAACAGCTCTGCCACGACATTGCCATTGGCATCAATGACCCCTTGCTCAGAACAAAAACCGATCAGCTTATCGGCTTTGAGCTTGATGGCGACTTGTGTAGCCAACTCTTCCGAGAGTAGGTTAAATGACTCGCCGGTCACTGAACTGGCGATCGGGCCAAGCAGCACAATGGAGCCATGGTCGAGCATGCGATTGATGCCTTCGACATCAATACGCCGAATGCGGCCACTGTGACAGTAGTCCACACCATCATCGACGCCCAACGGTTGGGCAATAATAAAGTTGCCGCTGACGACGTTGAGCTGTGTTCCCGCCATCGGCGTGTTGCTCATGCTCATGGAAAACTGCGCCGTGATGGCCAGTTGCAGTTGGCCGGCTGCTTGCATCACGTAGCTCAAATTGGTTTCTTGCGTCACTCGTACTCCCTTGTGATAGGGGGTTTCGCTGTGATTGTGCTGCAAAATGTCGTTAATTTGTGGCCTTGCTCCATGGACGACGACGATTTTCACGCCCAGGCTATGAAGAAGAGCAAGATCACTGATAATATTCGGAAAATTTGCATCTGCGACGGCCTCGCCTCCGAGCATCACTACCATGGTTTTACCGCGGTGAGCATTGACGTAAGGTGCCGATTGTCTGAACCCTTTCACAAGGGCGGTATTTCGAATTTTCACAGAAGCGTCCAAAGTTACAAGTGAATTAGTATGTGGAAATATTGCAATTTTATTCTTGTTTCGGCAAGTGCTTTTCTTATCTCGAGCGGATTTTCTTGAGATGGAAAGCAAACAGTGACCTTGGCTAGACTCGCCAAAGTGCGCATTTTGGTCTAAGACTTACTATTAAGAGCAAGTTTGGAACCCATTCATGAAGAGTAACATCGACGCAAACGGCGCGATAAAAAACAAACTGAAAGAGCGCAGCTTCTTTTTGATGGCTGCCGGACTTGCGTTAGTGGTTGCGCTGCTGGGCACGCAGCTCTATCAATATTACTTACAGGTCACTTATCCTAAGTCTTTCCTTTACGGTACTTGGATTGAGCAAAATGTCGCGGGGTATGCGACGGATCGTTTCGTCCTCAATGAAAATGGTGTCGTGATCAACGGGCGGGTCGTGGATACCAATTTTGCCTTTGATGGTCAGTTCTTTGAATACCGTTTCGGTGATGACACCAAGCGCTTTCAGATCCTCAATCAAGAGTTCTCTGAAATGAAGTTGATTTCACAGCCTCATTATCAACCTATCTATCGTCTTGACGCCAAATACCAGCATAACATTCGCTAACGCTTTTTCGTTGCTATCCTCCAGGCACTTTGCCATGCTTAACGCCAACGACAATAAGGGAAAACCAACGTGCTCAAAAAAATCTTACCTCTGCTTGCGGCCGGTGTTTTGTTTGGCTGTGCCCAGCCAACCGATCGCGCTCAGCAGTATCTCGATGGCGAGTTGACCAATGTGCTCAATCCAGCCGATATAGTGGTGTCCGACAAACCACGAGATTTCACCGAATTTCATCGTCAGGCGGAGCAAGTGGTCATCAACTCACCAAGTATGGCTTCGCTCTATCAACCGCTTTATGACAAGCTAAACGAGTGGGTTTTACTCAGTGGCGAGCCGACAGAGCTTGGCCAATACGGCATTCAGGCAGCACAATTAGGGGGCGGGGATAAGCAGGGTAACGTGCTATTTACCGGGTATTTTTCACCAGTGATGGAACTTCGTCATCAACCGAATGATGTCTTTAAGTACCCAGTGTATGGCAAACCTGAGTGCAGCCAAGACTGCCCAACTCGCGCGCAAATCTATGCAGGCGCTTTGGAAGGACAAGGGCTCGAACTTGGGTATGCCGCGAATCTTATTGACCCCTTTTTGATGGAAGTTCAGGGCAGCGGTTTTGTCCATTTTGAAGATGACGACACGCTGGAGTATTTTGCCTACGGCGGTAAAAACAACAAAGCGTATGTGAGCATCGGTCGAGTTCTGATTGACCGCGGACTCGTGGCTCGCGAAAACATGTCGATGAAAGCGATCAAAGAGTGGGTGATGGCCAACGATGAAGCTACGGTGCGTGAGCTGTTAGAGCAAAACCCATCGTTTGTTTTCTTTGAGCCCCGCGCCGATGCGC